>NZ_JAOUSE010000069.1:0-13580 GCF_025660415.1 Pallidibacillus thermolactis | reverse complement strand
TCATGTTATTTGCTTATTAACTACCGCGCTTTCGCTTGGTGGCCCCCTCATTTGTTGAGCGTTCTAACGTTCCCTCAACAAATGAGGGGGTTAAATTTTGCCCACAATAATTTTACTCATACTTATTAAATTATAATATTTTCTTTCAAAAATAATGAGCACTTTCCTGTATAGAAATGCTCACTTTTACCTTTTATAATATTTTATCAATCCAACTTATTGGTTGAAGTTTTCATTTCTTGTTCCGATGGATGGAGAAAAATATCAAAATATGTTCCATCAGTAAATTTTATCACGACAGACTTTGTCGTAATAGCAACTTCTTCTACTGTTTTCCCTTTGAATTGATCAGGCACTACGACACATTCATTCGTTTCCATAAAAACTCCTCTCATCAATTACGTTATCTCAAAGTGAAAGACTGTACCTAGAGTCTACCATCATTCTTATAATCAACCACATCATTACATAGTACAATCATGGTGTTCTCTTACTGCAGTGCTAATGGCTCAATCTAATTAAATTTTACAAACCTCGAATACGATCCAAAATAATTTGATTACGATGTCCATCTTCAATCAAAGGTAAGTCATTATCCATTTTATTAAAGGCTATAAACTCATAAACTTTTTCTAAAAATGGATAAAATGCTGGATAATACTCGCTCGCTTCTTTGGACAAATGTTGCGGAACTTTTAACTGTCTAAGTGGGTCTAACTTTTTTAAGCGATCACTAGCCTTTCCAAAACGAAGTTGTTGATTATTGATTAAACTAATCGTCCCTCTACTACCATATATATTGATGCGAGAGCCAAAACCGTGGTTAACGCCAGAAATGAACTGAATGGAAAAGGTACTACGACTTTTCATCTTGCCATGAATAAAAAATGCATCATCTGCATCTCGCTTTTCACCGGCACCGTTCGGGATATGAGTATGCAATAAACCATTTACCACTTGTACATCATCTTGTAAAAGCCATGTTAAACAATCAATCATATGGCTGCCTGCCGCCCCAAGCATCCCACCGAATTTATCCTTTTCTCCTTGCCAACCTTGTTTCGTCGTTTGTAAATAATGATACTGCGGTATGGACACATGATGTTCAAAATGTAATATTTTCCCAATGAGATCATCTTTTAACATTTGTTTCATTTTTTGCCGAATGGGAAGGAAGCGCCATTCAAAATCAATGATTACCTTCACCTCCGATTCTTTGGAGAGCTGAAGTAATTGCTTTGATTCCTTACTATTCATCGTAAATGGTTTCTCACAAACAACATGTATCCGTTTTTGCATCGCACTTTTAACCATTTCATAATGATTAGGAGGTAAAGAACTAACGAACAATAGGTCTAATTCCTCAGCTTCTAACATTTTTACCCAGTTTCTATAATGTTTCGGTGGATTATTCCAATAGAAAAATTCATCCGGTAATTGATGGCGATGCATCGTACTGACCGCAACTACCTCCATATGTGGATGCATACTTATGATTGGAGCTTGGACAGATAAACCAAATCCACCACCAATAATCCCAACCTTCAAACATTGTCACCTCCCTCATTTCGAATAAATATCCAATCAACTACTTGTTTTTTAAAATCAGTATATGGAATTTAATTCGAAATAACTAGTATTTTAATCTGAATATTATGATATATACGGAATGATTTACGACTATTCTTTTATTATCAAATATTGTTATGGTTTGATATACGGCAAATATTGCAAGCTATTACGTTTCCAAAGGAAACTAAAGTTCCTTTTAAATTACTTCAAGATAAGAATACGATTCATAAAAGGTTTGGGTACAGCCCAAACATAGCCCAAGCAAAGTGAATATTTTATTGATGAAGAAAGAAAGGAGGAATGTCCTTATGTATTATCATGTTTCATGGCCGCAATACGAAGATATAGATCAGCCAATGGATCGAAATCTTTTGGAACAGTGTCAAAAATATATGAATTACCATGTAACAGTGCAAATGAGTGACGGAGCACACTTTGACGGAATTATTGATGATTTTGATGATGAAGGAATAACGATGCTCGTTCCTGAATGGGTAGAAGATGAACATGAAGACGAAGGAACAAGACAATTTGCCTATGGTTATGGTCGTCCACGGAGAAGATACCGTCGTTTTCGTCGACGCAGATTCCCCTTCCGCTATTTTAGAAGAATATTCCCAATTCCTTATTACTACCCTTATTATCCTTGGTATTGATTGACCGATTCTTAGTCAAACATAAAAATTTTTCAATAAAAAAGTTGATATTACTACTGTTTAAAAAAGCTTGTTTTGAATCATGTTCAAAACAAGCTTAGTCAATTTTGCTTAATTTATTCTTACGTAGAAACACAAGGGATTGTTTCTATAAGGCCTTTCTGTTTTTTAAAATAAATAAAAAGGAGCCCACTTAAACTTAGGAAAATGTGATTTATATATATCTCCGTTGTACACTCCGTCCATCATAGGAAAATAATATGGGCTTCTCTTCTACGACAGTTTCCAGATGGACGTTTCGTCCCCAAAGTTGATAAATATATGGCAAGACTTTTTCTAAATATTTAAGATCAAGCTCAATTCCTTCATAATGATGTTTTAAATATAACTCCCCGTTTTTCAAATAATCACCATCATTTACGGTAATATATGGAAAGCCACCATTAATTCGCATATTCACTAACTGATCACGAACATTTTCCCAGTTTTTGTCGACAATTTTATACTCCCTTCCTTGTTTTTGGAAAAGGTACATGTCTTCCCGCATGACAAGCTCTTTTGTTAAATAATTCCGCAAGAAAGATTGGTCTGACTCAATTTCACGCACTTCAAAAATTTTTTCACGACCACTTCCCGGTTTAACACCTAACTTTTTCATTTCTTCAGTTGGATTATTGTACCGTTCTTCTATATCTTCGAAAATTTTTAATCCTAAATAATAAGGATTAATACTCGTTTTCGACGGTTGAACCACCCCAGCATTTAACTTAGCAAATTCAAGAGCCTCATCACTAGTTAAATCCATCTCACGTAAAATACGTTGATGCCAGAAAGATGCCCAGCCTTCGTTCATAATTTTCGTTTCTAATTGTGGCCAAAAATATAACATTTCTTCACGAATCATTGTCATAATATCCCTTTGCCATTCTTCCAATTCACGACTGTATTGAATAATAAATAACAAAACATCTTTTTCCGGGTGTGGTGGGAACTTTTTCATCCTTTTTCGCTTTTTTGGTTTTGGCATATTTCGATTTTCTAAATACCATAAATCATCATATGGTGTGCTTTGCACCGGTTCCTCTTCCTCATATTCTACATTATCTAATGTCCATTCAAGGGTTGGACGGACTAAAGATGGATCAATATGTTCTTCAATCGCTAAAACCGCATCCAAGAAAGATTCTACTTCTTGACGGCCATATTCGATTTCATACTGACGGATTCGTTCCGCTGTCGCTGCCATGCTTTCAACCATATCGCGTTTTGTATTTTTAAAACGAACATTGTTTTTAAAAAAATCACAATGAGCTAGAACGTGAGCAACGATAAGCTTATTTTGAATTAAAGAATTTGAATCAAGTAAGAAAGCATAACAAGGGTTTGAATTAATAACAAGTTCATAAATTTTACTTAATCCTAAGTCATAGTGAAGTTTCATTTTAAAAAACTGTTTTCCAAAACTCCAATGGGAAAAACGAGTTGGCATACCGTATGCACCGAATGTATAAATAATGTCTGCAGGACAAATTTCATAACGCATCGGATAAAAATCTAATCCAAATCCTTCAGCAATTTCTGTAATTTCCTCAATTGCTCGTTGAAGTTCCTTATGTTCTTCGGCTAACATATCGCACTCCCCCCTTGTTCTGTTATCAATAATTTATGACAGTTTCGAGGGAATGATTACATACTATTGTTTCATTCGTACCAAACCTTTTTTATGGAAAGAAAAAAATGGGTCTGTCGAAAAGTATTTTCTATCCTTTCATGAATTGATAAAATATATGATATAGTTAAAATTAATCGAATATCAATATGATTGGGGGGATTGTACCTTGGAACTTCGTCAATTACGATATTTTGTTGAAGTTGCTGAAAGAGAGCATATGACTGAAGCTGCCGAAAATTTACATGTAGCGCAATCAGCTGTAAGTCTTCAAATATCAAAATTAGAAGATGAATTAGGGGTTACATTGTTTGAACGGGTTGGTCGCAATTTAAAATTGACCGATATTGGCCGAACATTTTTATTTCATATAAAAAAAGCTTTACAAGATATTGATTATGCAAAATCAAAGGTAGAGGAATATTTAGATCCGGATCACGGAACAGTGAAAGTTGCCTATCCATCCAGTTTCGCTAACCATATTCTCCCTACAGTCATTTCAAACTTTAAATTACACTATCCCGATGTAAAATTTCATTTACGTCAAGGCACTTATGCCTATTTGCGTCATGCAGTTAAAAATGGAGATATTAACATTGCTTTTATGGGACCTGCTCCTCCAGATGATGCTGAATTAAAAGTACATATTTTATTTACCGAAAAATTTTATGTTCTTGCCCCTATCCATCACCGGATTGCAGATCGGGAAGAAATATCACTTCATGAATTAAAAAATGATGACTTTGTCCTTTTCTCGGAAGGATTTATTCTACGTAAAATTGTAATTGACGCTTGTAGTCAAACGGGTTTTCTCCCAAACATTACGTCTGAAGGTGAAGATATTGATGCGATTAAAGGGTTGGTTTCAGCAGGAATCGGACTAAGCATCCTCCCAGAAAACACCCTTTATCATAGTACTCCGAGGATGACGAAAAAGATACGTATTACCCAACCAGACGTAAGTCGATCCGTTGGTATTATCGCTTCAAAGACAAGAGAACTTGCTCCATCAGAACGAATTTTTTATCAATTTGTTACTGAATATTTCTCAAAGTTACAAGGATTTAATCAATAATTTCTCACTCATTACTTTTTATGATAGCCATTTCGGATGCCAAATAAAATCCGACAAATTGATTACGAATCCATTCTTCATGAAATTTCTCCATTGGTGGATGGCTTTCGCCTTCATGATCCGTTAATTCTAACGTAAATGCAGGACGCCCGTATTCTTCAATAAACCAGTCCGTAAATCCACCACCAGTCGCATCGATTGAAGGAGTATCAAGTCGATAACCCGTCAATTTGGCCAAACTGCTTGCTAAAAAATAATCACGAAAAATATTTTGGCGGTCACCGTATTGCCAATAAATGACATGACCTGCAGAGTGATAAGCAATTGCTGACTTTGGATTTATATCTTTTACAAATTGTATAAAGGCTTGTACTTCTTTCCCTTCAATCGGTTGTTTTCCTTTATAGCCTTTAAATGACGGTCCGTCTTCTGTCGGTAATTCATCCCAACCTGCCGGATATTGTCGATTTAAATCTAAACCAAGACCATTCGCTTTCCAACGCGTAAAATCCATGCTACCTTTATTCATTAAAATTAATTTACGCTTATATTGTGGCGGTAGTTCTCCTTGCTGAATATCAACACCATCTGGATTTAACATTGGTACAAACCAAATGGCAACATCGTCTAAAATGGCTGGATCAAATTCACCGAACATTTCCCCTGTTTGATATGTTTCAGCATAACGTTCTAACATCACCATTAATAAATTTGTTGAAATCCACTCCCGAGCATGATGGGTACCTACCAATACAATATTTTCCTCACCTTTCCCTAATTTTACTGCCCAAATTGTTTTTCCAAACTCACTCTTCCCAATTTCTCTTATTTCAAGTACGTTGCGGTATCGGTCTGTTAACTTTGCTAAATCTTCAACAAGCTGATTATAGTGATATGGATCTTGTGATTGTACAATATAGTCCGCAAAAGTCTTTGTTGGACTAAATAAAAGAAATAAAAGAAACACGATCATCTTCGTTTTCAATCCAATCACTTCCAATTAGATACTTTTTCATTTTTATTTTTCTACAGTTCCGTTTTTAAACTCAACGAATATACTGGAAAATTGATACGATCTTAAAAAATATGGCTTGTAAAGTTTTACTTCGTAAATTAATTTCCTAACTGCTTAAAATACTAATAACTCCTGCATAAGGGGGGGTCAAATGAATAAAGCAGATTATGATCGTGCATTATATTACACCTATCATTCCCAATGGGATAATTTGCTTTTACTAATGGTCCGCACAAAGGATGATTTTTTATCAAAGAAAATTGAACATTTTTTACACGCGTATTATTATCAAAATGATCATTCATTAGTGGAAAATTATTTAATTGCTCTGTTACAATATGCAGATCACGCTAATGAACAGCTTACTTATATGCAACAAGAAGCAATATTTTCCGTCTAACTGGTGAGGACGAAAGAAACAGGCTTGGCCTAACAGATCGTTAGGTCTTTTTTAGTTGTTGAATTGTTCCTAAATTATGAAATGTTCGTTAAAACCAAATAATATTGTAAGCATTATAAAAAAACATATGTTAAAATAATCCATAGTTTAGATTAGACAAGTCATGTATTTCAATTCATGATAAGGGGTGGACTTGTTGGCTAATAAAAAAATAGATAATTTGTTCTTTTTTAGTTGGCTCGTTTCCATTATTGCCACTTTTGGGAGTTTATATTTTTCAGAAATAAAAAATTTTGTTCCTTGTGAATTGTGTTGGTATCAACGGATTTTCATGTATCCACTGGCGATTTTGCTATGTATTGCCTACGTACGAAAAGAATGGAAAATGAGTCTTTATGCATGCATATTGTCTGGTATAGGTGGTTGTATTTCGTTATATCATTATTCCATTCAAAAAATTACAAATATAGGTGAACATGCCATTGGCTGCAGTGTCGGGATTCCATGTACAGCACAATACATAAATTGGTTTGGGTTTATCACCATTCCATTTTTAGCATTAATAGCATTCATTCTTATATTTAGTACAAACTTAATTATTTGGAGAAGCATAAGGGGGAATTAACATTGAAAAAAGTATTAATCTTTGGCGGTATTATTGTTGTTATTTTTGTTGCAATAGCCTTTTTAACTAAGATGGCAAATCCAGATTATTATAAAAATGCAATCACTCCTGAACAATTAGAAGAAGACTTAGCTAGTGGAGAATCACAAACGGTATACTTTTATAGCCCAACATGTTCACACTGTCAAGCAGCCTCTCCTATTGTATTTCCAATGGCCGAGGAACTAGGATTTGAACTAAAACCATATAATGTTGACGAACATCCTAGTACTCAATACAAGATTACATCAACACCAACAATTATTCATTTTGAAGATGGTAAAGAAGTAAGTCGAATTGAAGGGAATGTTGGCGAAGAAAAATTTAAAGAGTTTTTTGAAACAAATGTGGTCGACGATTAATACGTAATATCCAAGGGGGGACTTGTAGCATGGAATGTGCACATTCCCCCTTGTTTCTTAGGAACGACGATTTTGCACATCTTCAATTAAGAGTTTGTATTCATGAAACGACGTTTTTTACGCCTTCCTTAAAAACTGGTTTCAAAAAACTTTAGTGTTCGCTGTTTTTATGCGAATCCTTCTTAAACTGCTTAAAAAGAGTCGATGAACTCACTTTTTTATCGAATTCTTCTTAAAATCTGTTTTCAGCACGCTCGTGAACGCACTTTTTCTGCGATTCCGCATGAAAATCTGCTTTCAACCACCTTATGAACGCGCTTTTTGTTCATTTCCTCCACAAAAACTGCTTTCAGAAAGCCGATGAACTCACTTTTTTATCGAATTCTTCTTAAAATCTGTTTTCAGCACGCTCGTGAACGCACTTTTTCTGCGATTCCGCATGAAAATCTGCTTTCAACCACCTTATGAACGCACTTTTTCCTCAACTCCTCCACAAAAACTGCTTTCAAAAGGCCAATGAACTCACTTTTTTTATCGAATTCTTCTTAAAATCTGTTTTCAGCACGCTCGTGAACATACTTTTTATTCGAATCCCTCAAAGAAACTGTTTTCAGCACATAATGAATGCTTTTTTCCAAATAGACTATTTCAGCACATTTTTACTTCTTCATTGTCTACCACTGTTCATACATCTCTTCTTCCACAATAGCTTGCAAGTCATAAGAATCGATAACAATGATTTGGTAATCATAATGTTCTGCATATTGATCGGCAAGTTCTTTTATGTATTTTGGTGAACCACCTTTTTCATCATCATAAACAATTAACAATCCATCCGAATTGCGAATGACAAACTTGTTTTTTTCACGAAACTGCCATGGTCCTTCATATGGACGGTTTGTAACAGCGGCATGATATTCTGCAAACATTAAGATTTCTTGGTATTTTTCTTGTTTGTCTTCTTTCCAATTTTTTTCTTGATCTAAAAAAGGTGTAATGACGGCATACTTTAATTGTGGATAATCCATCTGCAAATCCATTATCACTTCTGCCGCCCACGTTTCAACGCCTAATTGACCGCTTAAAATCACCCATTCTAAATTTTCCTCTTCAATTAACGTTATTAACTGTCGTCTAATCGCCTTTTTTATGATATCAACTCCAGGATGCTGATCATTAAAAACACCTAATTCGTGTTGTTTATATCCTGTTAGTACGATTCGTTTTAACATATTTTCACCTAACCCTAATTACCGTTGATTTACACATTGATTATAGCATAAGAAAAAAAGCAACCGATCACTGACCGATTGCAAGTTTTTATTACATAATGAATTGATTGGATGGTTTAATATATACACTATCAGTTTCTAAGCCAAAATCGCGTTTTTGTAAAAATTGTTCATATGAAAAAGGAAACGAAAAACCAAGTTCCTCTAAAATTTGGACATTGCGTTCATACATTTCTTGATATTTACTTTTTTCCAAGCCATTGGATTCAATTAAAAAGATCAGGGTTTCTAAACTCGAAATTATTTGATATGATTCTTTCAGTGTACCAGTCAATTCATTTTTACCTAAAATATTTAAAAAATTCATCTTTTCAAATTTGGATATTTCTTCTTCTGAAAAATATACAGGGAAAACAGAAGAATAAAAATATTCAACTAAATTTTTTATTTTCAATTCTTGTTCTGTCGTTGAAGCATACACGATCTTCAAGATGTAACCCACCTTTATTACATATTTACTCCATCTTGATGTTAAGCATATCATTAGAATAACATAGGAATTCCTAGAATGATTGTGGTAATTTGAGGTAATCTAAGGGTGATCAAATGCATATTGTAAAAAAACAAAACAGCGATTTAATCATTACAGTTCCTAAGGAATGGGACGGGCTAACCATCGAAGACGTATTAAAAAAGGAATGGCATTTATCCAAAAAAACGATACACCTTATACGAATGGATAAATTAGTAGCCATAAATGGAAAAAACGTCCGTTTTTCCGAACGCTTACAAAAAGGACAAAAATTCATTATTCATAATGTTTTACAATACGAAGATTACGGTTATGAGCCATATCCAGTCGATTTTAATGTGCTATATGAAGATGATTTTTTACTTATCGTAAACAAACCTGCAGGAATCGCAACCCATCCGAATAAGCAAGAGGATATACAGACATTAGCAAACGGGATTGCTTACTACTTACAGGAAAAAGGAGAACGTTGCAAAGTCCATCATGTACATCGTCTTGACAAAGATACATCTGGGGCGATTTTATTTACGAAATCTTCGTTTGTCGGGGCGATTTTAGACCATCAGTTAACAGAACGAAAAATTAAACGGACATACACCGCCATTGTTCATGGAAAATTAAAAAAGAAAAGAGACATCATCCGGGCAAAAATTGGTCGTGATCGTCACCATCCAACACGTAGACGCGTATCACCTACTGGACAAGATGCCATTACCCATTATGAAGTAATTGCTTTCGATGCGAAGAAAAATGTAAGTCAAATCAGATGTGAATTGAAAACAGGAAGGACACATCAAATCCGTGTTCATCTTGCACATATTGGTCATCCTCTTGTCGGAGATACTCTCTATGGTGGAAAACCGATATTTTATAGACAAGCATTACATGGACAATTTCTAACCTTTATTCATCCATTCACATTGGAAAAAATAAAGATCGAAGCACCATTTATCGATAATTTTCCGACATTATGCTAAATCTAAATACGTAAGTTTTTCCATATCCATGAATCGGTTTAAAATATATTCTAAAAAAGATAGGTAGTCATGATAAAAATGATTCGAATGCAAATGGTGATATTCCAAAAAGTTCAGCTATACCACTATAAACACCGAACAGCGATTTAGGGATTGAGGATTTTTTATTTACTCATTCAACTCTCTATCATGACGAAATAGGGGAGAAAATGTTTCAAAAGATTTAGGATAGGTAGCTAAATTTAAAAAGCTCCTATCCTATATTCTTTAGAAAAATAAATCTGGGTCTTTAAATAAACGTGTGTTTTTATCCAATTGATCAATTTGTTCCATATCTTCAGCGGTTAATTCAAAGTCAAAAATGTCAGCATTCTCCTTAATTCTCGATGGCGTTACTGATTTAGGAATGATCACAATATCATTTTGCAAGTGCCAACGTAAAGTCACTTGTGCTGGGGTTTTTCCGTATTTTTTCCCAATTTCAGCTAAAACAGGATCATCTAATACTTGACCCCTACCTAATGGTGACCAAGCTTCCACAACAATGTCATGTTGTTTACAAAACTCACGTAATTCTTTTTGTTGGAAATAAGGGTGTAATTCAACTTGATTTATAACCGGTTTTTCTTCCGAATGTTCCATTAGCGTTTGTAAATGATGTGGCTTAAAATTACTGACTCCAATTGCCCGAACGCGACCATCACGATACAATTTTTCCAAAGCACGCCATGTATCTATAAATGTATCTTTTCCTGGCCAGTGAATTAAATATAAATCAACATAATCAAGCCCTAACTTACTAATGCTTTTATCAAATGCTTTTAACGTCTTCTCATAACCATGATCTGTGTTCCATACTTTTGTTGTTACAAAAATTTCTTCTCTCGGAATCCCGCTTTCTTTTATCGCTTTACCAACACCTTCTTCATTTTCATAAAGGGCGGCAGTATCAATGGCACGATATCCAACTTCTAAAGCGGTTTTAACAGATTCAATTACTTCATTTCCTTCTTCTACTTTATATACCCCTAAACCAAAATACGGCATTTTTACACCATTATGTAATAGAACTGTTCCTTGTAATGATTTTCCCAAAGGAAAATCCCCCTTTCATATATATGTAGAAAAATCTTAACTATATTTTAGCACGTTACGGGCAAGCTCGCATTTAATACAAATTTCTTTTCATCTATAATTTTCATGTTATTTTTGGATATAATACAAACTAAACAAGGAGGTTGACCAATGAAAAAACAATTTCTTTTTCTATTTTTCATATTAGTTGGATTCATCTTGTATGGTTGTAATAACGATGAAGATAAAGTAACAAATCCACCAGATGATGCACCAGCAGAACAAGAAAATAGCAATCGTACGGATCAATCAGATGATGAAGTAGATAATAATCAGTCATCAAAGGATACCAACCAAAACGGAATGCAAAATGGACGGGAAATTCATTTTACAAGCTTTGATTTAGATATTGATTATGCAGATAATAAAGAGTTTGACGTTGATTATGAAAATGATACCGATGGAATGGAAGCAGAGTTAAAGGATACTGTAAAAGGAAACGAACATTTACAAGGAGATGTCGCTTTTAATCGGATTAGTCCTGTTTTTGAAAATTTTGACTTTGACAAAAACTCATCAGATGATGATGTCATATCCCAAGTACTAAAAGGATTCGATCTTGATGATAATTTCATCGAGTTTGAATTAGAGATTAGCTATGAAGATGGAACAAAGAAGGAATATAAAAGAAGAAAATAAGGTTCAAATCATTAAAGGGGAATAGATTGTCCCCCTTTTCTTTAAAACGATCACAATTGACGTGTAAGGCTTTTTTGAAATAGTCTTTTATTCTGAGATAAACATCATAATCACTCTAAACCAATCATCATTTTATGGATAGCCTCATCACAACTCTCCCTACACGTTATATGATAATTAAGACTTAGAAAGACCGGCCTTCCATTGTTTTTTTGAACGATTAGATGGATCTTTCCAAAACATAGATAGCATAATCCCCAATACCATTACAATTGCAGCAAAATAATAAGGATAGTCAATATTTATATCAAATAACAATCCACCTATTATCGGACCGCATATATTTGCCAAACTTGTAAACATGGAATTCATTCCACTAATAAAACCTTGTTCATTACCTGCAATATTGGAAAGATATGAAGTAACTGCTGGACGAAATAAGTCAAAACCAATAAATAATGTAAAAGTAACAAAAATAATTGTCCAGTATGATTGAACGACCGTCATGAAATATACTAAAACAGCCGAAACTATTAAACAATAACGAATGAGTTTAATCTCACCCCAAATTCGTACAAGCCAATCAAATAAAACAACTTGAAATAAAGCACCAATAATTGAGCCACCCATAATGACAATAGCAATATCTTTAGGTTGAAAATGGAATTTATGATCTGTATAAAGACTAAAAAAAGACTCGAAAGCAGCTAAGCCAAAGGAAATAACAAATATTAAAATGAGTGGAATAAAAAAGAGTGGGGCCAAAATCTTTTTCAACCCATTTTTTCGTTCCAATGTTGGTACAATTGAACTTTCTTCTTTCCGTTCTGGTTCAGTTAATAAGATGATTGATAAAACTCCTGCCAACACACCTAATCCTCCAGCGAAAAAGAACGGGACACGTGTCCCAATTTCCGCTAAAATACCACCAATTCCTGGTCCGATAATAAAACCTGTACTGATCGCAGCTGACATATATCCCATCGCTTTCGGACGATTATCCATTGTTGTTATATCGGCAATAAAAGCGGTAACTGCAGGCATAATCATTGCCGCACTGACACCACCAAGAACGCGTGAAATAAATAAAGTACTTACTTCTTGACCAATTCCGAATAAAAATTCAGAGATCCCAAATATAAATAACCCAATAACAATTACAATCTTCCGTCCAATGGAATCTACTGCTTTTCCGGCAAACGGAGAGACGATTAATTGGGCGATTGCAAAAGTTGCAGTGAGATAACCAACGGTAGTTCCCGTAATCCCCAGTTCATTAATTAACGAAGGCATTACAGGTATGATTAGGCCAATTCCTAGAAAAGCAAGGAAAATATTTAGCAGCAACAAACCTAAGGTAATGTTGTATTTTTTCATGTTTCCTCTCCTTATCCAAACGAGCAGCGAGATTAATTTAGAGCTCTATTTTAGATTATACTGTGTTTTTTGCAAAATAACATAAAAAAATGATGGGAAGTTTTGTCACTTTCCATCACTTTTTAAACAATAAAGATAAAGTATAAAATAAACGGTAACGTCAAGAATTTTGTGTAAGGTTCTATAGAGTATCCTCAGATTATGCTTTATTTGATAATAAATTCATTTATCTGTTTCCCACTAGAAGACTGAATATTCAGTCTCCTAGTGGGAAAC
>NZ_JAOUSE010000068.1:0-13711 GCF_025660415.1 Pallidibacillus thermolactis | reverse complement strand
GGTCCAACGAGGAGTTTAAAATTATTTGGAGGAGTTGGCAAGTGGTTTTTTATTTGTGTAAGAAATTTTCGAACCATACACAAATTAAATGCCATTACCTACATTTTTAGTTTGCCATAAACAGTTAACTTCATCTTTTCTAAAAATTCCCAATGTCAATTAAATTCCTGATTATATTTCTAAAGAGCTTATCTTGCCTTCTTTTTTCAAAATAAAGCTTATGTTTTTTGGATATTCATTTTTATATTGGGTACTTTATAACTGTAAATAAAACGAGGTGATTTCAATGACAAGTAGAATGAACCAGAAAGAAATTGAAACGTTAAGGGAACTTATCAAAGACGTTGAAACTGCTATGCTAACTACTGTGACTGAAGAAGGGCTTGTATCTCGCCCAATGAAAACACAAGAAGTTGAATTTGATGGTGACCTATGGTTTTTTACTAAAAAAGAAACTAATAAATATAGAGAAATTTTACATAATCAGAATGTAAATGTAGCTTATGTAGGAAAGTCCTATGTGTCTGTACGTGGAAAAGCAGAAATCGTTGAAGATGTAGTTAAGAAAAAAGAATTGTGGAGTAAAATGTATGAAAAAGTATTACAAACTACGTATGATGATCCTAATCTTATTCTCATAAAAATTAACGTAGAAGCTGCCGAATATTGGGAACAAGGAAACTTATTAAAGAAAATCGCCTTTTTCTATAAGCGAGTAACAGGAAAAAACTCTGAATCAGCTAATATTAACGAAACTCTTGAAATCAAAAACTAACAGTTATAATTCGTATTTTCCTAAGTCGGGAATTATTATTTATTATCTTTATTAATTTCTTTTAGCTCAACATTTTCCGTCTTGTTCCACAATATTTTTTATTCTAACTCACATAAGGTCGTTTCTTTTGAAAGATGAACATGAAGGAGTTCAATTTATAAACTTATGATATTAAAATAGTTTTGGTCCGGTACTTAATCTTTCTTTTCCAATAAGGTTATAATTTGTTCATTGTGTTCAATAATTTTATCCAACTTTTCTCCGATTTCATTTAACTTTTTTATTCTTAAAGTGGCGTTTATCAATATTCTCCTAATAAAAAGAAAAAAAGACACTACAAACAAAATTATGAGTCCAAAAACGATTATTTGGTAAATAATTGCGATAATTGAAGTCATTGGTATTTCCTCCCATTTTAAGTACAATTATAAGTAATATTTCATTATAATAAGTTCATCTTTCCGTCCCATTACTCGAACTCCTTCATCAATAAAAACTTGTGCAATTCGATTTATACAGTTCAATCCTAAAACGATTTCACTCACATCTCGAAAATTTTCTTTTACAAACGCAGGTAAAAACTTCTTTTTTGAAACGTTCATCATAAAAATAGAGTTCCATTTAAGCCTCTCCGTATTAGTACGTAATTACCTCTTAATTTATTTTTGTTTCCACACAATTCAGTTAACCTTATATTACTTCGATAAAAAAGGCCAGACTCCTTCATAAAAAACACTTTAAAAGAAGTGTAATCTTTAAATTTAATATCCCATCACTCTGCCAAAAACGCTTTGATTTCACCAAGATGATCAGCTTTGTAGAATTTAAGAGGATGCTTTTAGTAACCAATTTAATTCCGTCAGGATAATAAGGCATTAATCATTTAGCTTAAGATCGTCCAATTGATTATTTCATCTTTATTATAATTGAGATATCTATTCGATGTTATAAATACAACATGCTGCTCCTTTTTTTAATTACCGCTTCATTAACTACTGCATTGAACTCCTCGTTATAATTCATAAGCATATACTACATCCATTCTCTTCATCTCTTAATCCCTTTACTTTAATTTTAGCTTCTTAACTTCGACAAAAAGAATCCTCATATGAATAAATTCCCTAATTTTATGAATGATCATTTTACTATATTATTTTTAAAAAATGTTAAAGGGACTGACTTTTTGAACAGCCCCAAGTATTTCTAATTTTATTACTTAACCCTTTTAAACTAGGCTTGTCAAGATAGCTAAATAGCTTGAGAACACAAATAGAATACTAAGTAAAATGGTGATCATCGCCGATTGTTTCTTATAAAAAGTGTAGAAAATCATGGCTAGAAACAGGCATGCAATGATTAATAGTAAACTACTTGTGGTATTAAGACTAAATTGTAAATCCGCTCCAGGATAATATTCTCCTTGGTATAGGAGTTCAAATAGGATTGACAGGTCATAAACTTCTGATGTATTTCCACCCGGCGGTGATTGTTGCCCCATTGCCGCTGTTATAGAAAAAATCAATAACGCAACAATACTCTCAACTCTCGACCAAGGTATTGGATTAAAATTTTTATCCTTTTTCAAATTATGACGAATAAAAATACCATTAATGGCTGCATAAGCAAGTAATGATATAATCATTAACTGTTTTATTAATAAAAAATTTCCATAATTTACGGTCCACGCATATAGATAATGTGAAAGGTCAACAAAAAAGGACATCAATATAATTCCTGATACAACTGTTGAAAGAATGCAACCGACTGCAAGTGGAGTGAACCACCTTAGAAACATTAGCCAATTACCGTAGTTTTTGGAAAACCAACTAACAATCAACAAAGTTCCAATCCAAATGCTAACAGCAGTAAAATGAACTAGATGGGTTATGAGTCCTTTTTCTTGTTCTAAAGAACTGGCATGACTAGACCAAGAAAGGGTTAAAATGAGCACCAAGGTTAAAAGGCATCCAATCCATGAATAGTTTGATTGATCCGAATGATAAAACCTTAATATAAAAAATAGTAATAGAAAAACGACGAAAACAGTAAAGATCCATGCCTTTCCAATATCGAAAGTCAATAGTACTGTCTGGAATCCCTTTTGCCAACCAATTCTTCCCTGTAAATTGAAAATCAATCTAAGTATAGGCATAAAGGAAAATAAAGCGATTCCGACCGTAGCAAGTATTAATATTCCTTTTTTTACATATATAAATGGACGATAGTTATTTGGAACGAAGGTCAGGATAAAAGTCCCCATTAAGATCGAAACACACAAATATATAATAAACTCACTAAAAATGACAGAAATCATAAATTATTTCTTTCTCCTTAATGCAAAGAAAATAATCATAATAGCTAAAATTAACATGACAATAACAATCGGAATTAGATTTGATGATCCCTCATCTTCTGCTTGATGACTAAAGTCCTCATTTTGATCGATCTCTTGTTTTTCCTCATCATTTTGGTTTCCTTTATCATCCTTTTCAGTTTCAACCTCCGGATTTTCTTGATCATTTGGATCTACTGGTGTTTCTGTTTCAGGAACATTGATTTCAAATGAAAATTCACCCTCCATTTGATGACCATCTGCGCTTATGATAGACCATACTACTCGATAATTTCCATTTTCTAATTCATTCGAGATTTTTCCAATAACCTCCGTATCAGTAACAATAATTTCTTCGATCGGAACTGTTTGTCCATCTGGACCAAATAACTCAATTGTACTTCCTTGCTCAACATTACCATCAAAAGTTAAGGTTATACTATCGATATTTTCAGTAATAACTTCACCATCTTCAGGAGTTGAAACCTCTAAATGGGAATGGGCAAATGTAGCGGGTACAAATGAAAAGAGAAATAATAAAGTAAGCACAATAATTTTTTTCAATCTAACTTCCTCCTAAAAATTTTTTACTGAGAATTTTTGAACATAAAGTTTATAATTAAACTATTTTCAATAATAATATTTATCAATAATAAATTTCCCATTCATTGTCCGATTAACTAGTACTATTATGATTTAATATATTAAGAACGGGAAATTATAGGTTTTAATATTAAAACAAATATGATATATTCTATTAAACAATTTAGATACAGTATATATTCTTTTCGTTTCTTTCCCTAAATATGTTATCTACATTATTACGTATAACTGAGTTATAAAGATACATTTTTTTATAAAAAAATTTTATTCCTACTTCCAAATCATATCTAATTTATCCGAATAAAAGATGATTGCCTTTTTATATTTTAATAATTCTTCATTATTTGTAGTTTCAATCAAACATCTTAATAATAATTCTATGGCCATACGGTGTTCGCCTAAATTATAAAGGGTCATAGCGTAAAAGGTTTGGATGGCTCTATTATTTGGAAATAAATCCATTCCTTTGCGTAATATGTTTTTTGATTTTTCATACTCACCTAATGTCCGATATGTACTGCCTAATCCAATAAAAGCTCCTTCTAATTCATTTGAAGATAATCCTAGATCAATGGCTTTTTCATAAAATAGAACCGCTTTCTCTTCATATCCTAATAGATCTAAACTCCATGCACAATGATAATTTATTGTTGCATGATCAGGATATTGTTCAACTAAATTCATAAGTATTTCACTTGATTTTTTTAGATTTCCATTTTTACGTAATTGAATAGCTTTTTCTAATTCCAATTCCACGTACCTCTCCCCCTTTACTTTTATCGAAACACTTATTGATCCTAATTTAACATTAAACGATTTGCCTGCCCACAAAGATCCATTTTTGTCCCGGTGTAGTGAATCTTAATATAGAATTCACAAAAAAAGCTATCTCATTCCATTTATTTCGATTGAATCACTTCCTGTATTTCATCACCGTGAACTTTAATTCATTTGATAACCGATACAACTTTCCCTGTTAAATATCATACTTTAAGTATCGTATTGGTAAACCGTTACAGATTAAAAAATTTGAATTCTCTCTATTTCGAATACATTATGATGTTAGCTGTAGAATTTTCGGTAAATTTAATTATAATCATTCTGATTCGTTATAAAATGGAAATTTAAAAAAAATACCTAGACATCTAAATCTTTATTATGTAAAATATACATAACATAATGTTATATATATTTTACATTAAATTTTTCTGAATGGTGATGTTTAAGTGAAAAACCGTGTAAAATTAGCCCGTATCGAAAAGAATTTAACTCAAGTCGAACTTGCGAAAAGCGTGAATGTGTCAAGACAAACGATAGGTTTAATTGAAAATGGCAAATATAATCCAAGTTTAAATTTATGCATTAATATCGCTAAAACACTAGGAAAAACTTTAGATGATCTTTTTTGGGAGGTTGATAAAGGTGATTAAATCTTGGCTATCAAAACTTTTACCAAATGACGAGTATAAAGAAAAGAATATACTTTACTTTTTAGCAGAATCAGCTGTAATTTTTTGCATGATCTTAATTTTTGTTATTATTCTTTCTATCACTGGAATATTTAATAAAAATATTCCGATTGAAGTATTTGGTTTATTTTCACTATGGTTCTTTTGTGTATATATCTTTTTAAGATATGTATTTTCAGGCATAGAGTATACCGAAATTTTTACAGAAGCAGACTATAAAAAAGAAAAGAATTTGCTTTTGAAAAATAATCTTTTATTTTTATTTCTCCTTATTATTGGATTTACCTTTTTTAATGGAATAACCTCAACTTTCTTCGAGTTCGTTATTGATTTGGTAATGCCATGTATTTTTATTGCTTTAATAAAGTATGTAATGGAATTAATTTCTTTAAGATGGTCCTATAAAAAGAATAAAAGAATAGAATAATTGCATTGAACTATAATATTTTTATCAAATCATATTGAATGTTCGGTTTTAAGAATTCTCGTAACATTAAGTCTAGGTCCTATTTATTCGGGACCTAGAAATTATTTATTCTTCATAAATCATCTTTTTCGTCATTCCCCCATCTACGGTGAAATTCTGTCCGGTTATAAAATCGTTTTCTCTATTGGCCAAAAATAAGCACAATCGCGCAATATCTTCTGGTTTTCCCACTCTACCTGACCAGTGTTGACGATGATCCGTTTCTGTTAATTTTGTTGGATCGCCCGTGTGAATCCAACCAGGACTAATGGAATTTACCCGTATATGATATGGACTTAGACTAGCTGCTAAAGCATGGGTAAGAGCAATGATTCCTCCTTTTGATGCAGCATAACTTTCTGAATGTGGTTCAGACATAAACGCTCTTGTCGATGCGATGTTAATGATAGCACCACCAGTTTCTTTCATATATCTTCCTGCTTCTTTTGAACATAGGAAAACACTTCGCAAATTTGTCTGAATCACTTCATCCCATTCAGATAAGCTTAACTCAAAAATAGGTACGAATTTACTGATCCCTGCATTATTTACTAAGCAATCGATTCTTCCATACGTTTGCACCGTATATTCGATCAAACGTTTGACATCTTCTTCCTTTTTTACATCTGTTTCCACAAAAATAGTCCGATTGTTAAATAAATTTATTTGTTCTTCTGTATTTTTTCCTACACTAGCATTGATATCGGCTAAAACTACATTGCCTCCAGCTTTCGCAAATGCGAAGGCAATTTCTCTACCTATTCCCATTGCTGCACCTGTTACAATAATTGTTTGATCTGTAAACATCGCTCGCCTTCCTCACAACATTTTGTAAGATTTTATTAATAGTATAAGTAAAGAAACCAAAAAATAAAATATTTTAGATAAAATTTACCTAAAAAGTGATCCCCGTTACATTTAGACTATTTGCTTTATAGATGTTTCGCACAAAAAATGATATTTTCGCACATTATTAGCCAATTTCGCACGATTTTTTTAAGTTTCGCACACTTTTTATCGACTTTCGCACAGTATTTTTATTTTCCGCACGTTTTTCCCTTGATTTCGCACAAACATACCAATTTTCAAGTAGAAATTATCGTATTTCCTGTAAATAAAGAGCTGAATTAAAAAAATTTTGTATCAATATAAAAAAGATGACCAAGAAGGTCACCTTTTAATGCATTTTTTCATTTGGTTTTCTAGTTGTTGATATTTTTAAATTCCTCATCGGATAACGAATATTTGAAATCGTAAAAGTTAAAATCGCAATCCAAATACATGTAAAAGTTATGATGTGGTCTATTGTAAAAGCTTCGTCATATAAAAGTACACCAAGAAATAAACTAATGGTCGGCGCTATATATTGTAAGAAACCGAGTAGATAAAGAGGAATTTTTTGTGCTCCAATTCCAAACCATAAAAGTGGCAATGCCGTTGCAATCCCTGATCCCATTAACAACCAATCAATTTGAACCGTTCCAGTCGTAAAACTATGCTGTCCATTTATACCTAAATATGATAAGAATATAATAGCAAATGGCACAGCGAATAAAGTTTCTAGGAATAATCCTAAAATGGAATCCACTTTTATCAATTTTTTAGCTAAGCCATAAAATCCAAAAGAAAAAGCTAATATAAGTGCTATCCATGGAAATTTTCCAATTGAAATGGTCATATAAAGAACACCAATTCCTGCTAAAATAAAGGAGAATGTTTGCAACTTGTTGATCTTTTCACGTAATACAAAAACTCCTAATAACACTGAAACTAGTGGATTAATATAATAACCTAAACTGGCATCTACAATATGTCCTTTATTCACAGCAAATATGTACGTTAGCCAGTTCGTACTAATAAGTAAAGAAGTTAGAAACAGTGCAAACCATGTTTTCTTTTGACTCATTTGAACTTTAAAGAAGTTCTTTAATTGTTTTCTTTTTCGTAAAATTACTATAATGGATATAAAAACAAACGACCAAACAATCCGATGAGCCAAAATTTCAGAGGATGGGACTTCATCCAAAAACTTCCAATAGATTGGTAAAATTCCCCATAATGTATAAGCACCAATGATAAAGAAAATTCCTATTGTTTTTTCACCTTCCATTTTTTCCTCCTGTTTCTCTTTGTTGTTATCCTTCCACGCGCAACAATGTAAAAGTTATTCAGTATTCATCATTCCCTCCTGGCCTTTTAACGATAGTTTGCTTGAAATTTCCTAATAAATAACATTAATCTTTTCTAATTGAAATTTTTTGATTCAATAATTTTACACCTATAAAATTAAATAATCAATTAATTAACTTTATATTTGTTTCATAGACTTAATTTATTTGTTAAGAAAATAAAATCACTGATACATATAAATTTCTCTTTAAAAAAATGTATTTTAGTTAAAACAGATTATAGTTGGTCGTTGAACGTTTCTTTGATGTTTTAAAATATTACACATAAGAAATATCTGATATATACGTAAATAAAGTGTGTCCTAACCGTAATTTTATAGTCTCATTAATTTGCTATATTATGTTATAACAAATTGTTTCGGTTGGAGGGAATACATAATGTTGAACAGATACAAATTCGACTCTTTTAAAAATTTTATCTTTTTAGCTAGTTTATTTGTATTTTACTTAGTTGGTTCGGGAGAAAGTGTATTTGCCCATGGAGCTGCTCCAAATGAGAGTGCAAATGTGGACTATAACTCAGATAATCTCGAAGTAGAAAAAAATGATACAACTTCTACTCTTACATCTACCGGTCTTATCTTAGAAGGAAATATTGGAGATGATGTCATTTCGTTACAATCATTATTAAATACTCATGGTTATGATTTAATAGTTGATGGCATCTTCGGTGAAAAGACAGATCAAGCTGTTAGAGACTTTCAAGAAACGAATGATCTTAAAGTAGATGGAATTGTCGGCCCACAAACGAAAGCAGCACTACACTCAACCACACCAACGGTAAAATTAGAAATAAAAAATGAAGAAGAACAAGTAGATCCATCGTCGAATTCAAATTCTTCAAATACAACGCAAATTGATTCTGATGTTGTATCAATTGCAAAAAGTTTAGTTGGCACACCTTACAAATGGGGTGGAACTACTCCTGATGGCTTTGATAGCAGTGGTTTCATCAATTATGTATTTTCACAAGTAGGTATAAATTTAGAACGAACCCATGAAGGAATGTGGGAAAATAACGGTACACATGTAGAAAGTCCTAGTATAGGTGACGTTGTATTTTTCGAAAATACGTATAAAGACGGTGTATCACATAGCGGAATTTATATTGGTAACAATCAAATGATTCATGCTGGTACAGAAAAAACAGGTGTTGAAATTACCTCATTAGACATCAGTTATTGGAAAGATCGATATATTGGAGCAAAATCCTTCAACTAAACAATATAACTATCATAATGAATGAAGCGAACACCTTTTAGTTGAATTTTATTAAGCAACCGTTCAACTAAAAGGTGTTTTTAATCATACAAATTATACAGCTAAAAAAGTATATTTTTCTTGAATGTTCCAGTAATACTAGTGAAGTTATTTCTCCATATGCTAAACATGAGAATATTAAAAAAAAGGAAAATATCACAAAAACTGCCCTAAAAAATTAGTTCAATACTATGTAATTCAGTGTTATATCATTAATAACATAATATGGAATTATTCATAATAAGAATGTATAATGACCTGACGTATAACACTTTAAGTAGAAAGATTATAGTGAGTCATAATGGTTAAACAAACAGTAGAATAAATCATCTTTACTATTAACTTTCAACAATCATTAAACATTCATAGTACAAATGAAAGCTCCTCTTACGTTTGAAAGATACACTATTTCTTTATCGTGATGAATCTTTCCGAAGTCTTGACAAAATCCATATTTCAATATCCAACTTTCCCCTTCTTATCAAAACCATTATATTAACCATTTGTACATTTCATACTGTTCTATTGGTTCTTTCTCAAATCCAATATTCCTAAGAAATTCAATCATTTGAATTTGATCAGGCATACTAATATTTAATTTTTGTAGATTAAGATGATTTATTGTATATAATAACAATGCCGTGGCAATTCCCTTTCTTCTGTCCTCTTTATTTACATAGATGAAATATATTTTTCCATATTCTGTTATAACTAACGCCCCTTTTAATTGGTGATCTAAATAGGCAGCAAAGCAGTGAGCGCTTACATCCTGTAAAAAATATTCCACTTCATTTTGCCAGTTGATATGAATAGGGCTAATTTGCTCTCTCACTTCTTTGGCTACTGATAAATTAACCTTTTTTATCGTAAAATGTGGCAATATTTTAATAGTTTGTTTCAATGATCCATCAGCCAATGATTTACTATAATATAAAAGTTTATTTTGCTTTTTAAAACCTTGTTTTTCATAGAATCGAATGGCATGCTCGTTATCTGACAATACTTCTAAACTAATTCGGATACAGCCTCTATTCAATCCATTTTGAACAAACAGGCGAAATAACTCACGGCTCATACCTTTTCCTCGAAGATCAGAAACGACACAAAAAGCACCACATCTTAAATTTTTATATCCATCAAATATTCTTATGCCACCAACTATCAATCCAACCGGCTTATGATCTCTTAATGCAATGAACGAGTCTTCCAAAGTATTTCCTTCAGGTCCAAAAAAACGTTCAAAAAAATGCTCCATTGAGATTTTCATTGGAATTGGATAGTCTGAGTATCCATTAATAAAAGCTTGATATATTAATGTTTGATTTACTTCCGAACATCTTTTACAATCTATATCCTTATTTAATCTGGAATTATTGTACATGTAATCACTCCTAATACCTATAAAATTCAGATCTCATCAATTTGCATCGAAAACAATTATCTCCACTACGCCTTTGCCATTTCCATCAATATCTAACAATCAAAAAAAGATTATAAATATGGCAATAAGATATATCGTAAAAAACAATAATTCGAAAATGGTTAATTTATATATTAAAGGTACAATTGTTCCATTTTTGATTATCTACATAAATTTTACCGTCAATCATACAAACATACCAATCTTTTTCGCAATTCAAACTATCTCGTTTACGATATATCTACTTTTTCATGAAACTCATTTACCGATGGGAAAAATTTAAATGAAGAATATTTAGAGTAAGCAACAACACAATAAATGTACCTTTATATATCAGGGCTCACTTCCTTATTGTATATGAAAAAACGACCCATTTAACCACTTAATGTAAAAAACCGCTGATGTTAAAATCAGCGGTTAACATGTCCCTATATTATTTGATAAGTTTCGCACCAGAAATTCCTGGCTCAGTCATTTCATGGGGATTCAAAATAATATCTAACTCTTCTTTTGTCAGAACCCCTTCTTCAAGACAAACTTCACGAACCGATTTATTTTCTTCCATTGCTCTTTTAGCGATTTGTGATGCCTTTTCGTACCCAATATGTGGATTGATTGCAGTGATAATACTAATACTTTTATCAACATACTGTTGTAACTGTGGCTTATTAGCTTGAATACCACTTAAACAATATTTCGTAAATGAACGGAAGGCATTGTTCATAATATGAATAGATTGTAGTAAGTTAAATACTAACACCGGTTCCATTACGTTTAATTCCATTTGTCCCGCTTCAGAAGCCATGCTAATGGTATGATCATTACCAACGACTTGGAATGCAACTTGATTAATCATTTCAGGCATAACGGGATTGACCTTTCCAGGCATGATCGATGAGCCCGGTTGTCTTGCAGGTAAAGATATTTCTCCTAAGCCCGTTTTAGGTCCTGAAGCCATTAAACGAAGGTCGTTGGCAATCTTTGACATGTTGAGCATACAAACTTTTAGTGCAGAAGAGACCTCAGTATAAGCATCGGTGTTTTGAGTTGCATCTACGAGATGGTCAGCACTACGTATTGGTAAGCCACTAATAGAAGCAATTTCTTCTACCGCAACTTTGATATAATTAGGATCCGCATTTAAACCTGTTCCAATAGCTGTAGCACCCATATTTACTTCAAATAAATAAAGTCTTGAAGTGCGAATCCGTTCGATATCTCGACCGACAACACGACTATATGCTTCAAACTCCTGGCCTAATCGAATCGGAACAGCATCTTGTAAATGTGTCCGCCCAATCTTTAAAACACCGTTAAATTCTTTTGCTTTTTTAAGGAAGACTTCTTTCATATTTTCCATTGTTTTTAGTAAGTCATTTAACATATTTAATGTCGCGATATGAATCGCTGTCGGAAACGCATCATTTGTCGATTGAGACATGTTGACATGAGTATTCGGACTTACATATTCATACATCCCTTTTTCGTAACCGAGGATTTCAAGGGCACGATTGGCAATCACTTCATTGACATTCATATTTATTGAAGTGCCTGCTCCACCTTGAATTGGATCGACAATGATTTGATCATACCATTTTCCTTTGATCATTTCATCAGCTGCTTGTACAATGGCATTACCAATTTTAGAATTTAAACGGTTACATTTCATATTCGCAATTGCCGCAGCTTTTTTTACAATAGCCATAGCCTTAATTAATTCATCATGGATACGGTAACCTGTAATCGGAAAATTCTCAGCTGCGCGCATCGTTTGTACACCATAATACGCATCAGCAGGTACTTTCTTTTCTCCTAAGAAGTCTTTTTCAGTACGCCATTTGTCTTGTGTCAACATTCCATTACCCCTTGTCTAACATATATTTACGTTCTACCTTTACTTTAACATTTCTGAGTAAAATATTAAACATTTTACGAGAAAAGTAAAAATGAAAAATATGGGAGACAAAATTTCAAGTTATTCATTGATGTTAAGACTATTATTTTATCATTCCAAACATTTGAGAAAGATTATAGTATTTTCGAAAATATTTTCCTACTATATTTTATTTTCAATTTCTTTAGTTGACAACATATTTATATTCATATGTAACTATTTATTAAAATCAATTTTTTTATATAATTTTAATAGAATAAATTAAGTAAATGGGAAAACAAAGTTTCTATATATCATTCATATGTAAAAGGTGGATAAGGTCAATCTTACATTTATGATACTAATTTAACTGGAGGGAAATATTAACTCCCCTCTCAGTACAATTTTTCAAAAAGTCTCATCACCATATTCTGTGATGTTCACACAATTCCGGCAATAAGTTAGCGAGATTGATACTCAATCTAGAGTAGCTCCTTCGTCAGCTTGCAGACCACTAAGTGGGTAGAATGGAAGTGGTCAAGCGCTTTCCTTGACGGCTTCCATTCTAGCCACTACAATGCGGAAAGCTGATGAAGGGCATGGTTAAGCAACCTGATTTTTATAAGTTTTACCTGTACATTCCAAAAATACACGTAGTCGAAATCTTTCAAGGTTTCTGAAGGCCACGTCTTTTGATGTTCTTAATCTTATGGTTTGTACCTTCAATCCGGCCATTCGTAAAAGGTGTAAGAAAATATTGTAAAATTTGAGCCTTCCAATTTTCTATCGTCTTGGCAACTTGATGAAATGAAGGAAATGGGCTGCTCCATGCGAGTTGAATCCATTCTTCTAAGAGTGAATCAGCTGTATCATAGTCATTCACTTGGTATATTTCTCTAAAGAGTTCTTTTAGAAAATAGGCATATGACAATTCTGAATGCTCTTTGAGCATCTCGTCTAATTGTTGTTTTTCATTAGCCGTTAACTTTTCAGAACCTTTCAAGAGTTTAAACCGTCCCTTTTTTAGTCCAGGAGTTTTCTTTCTAACTTGGTCAAGTGCATGTGTCACCTTTTGCACCACATGATATTTATCAATGACGATACAGGCCTCTGGGAATATAGATTTAACAGCTTTATGGAAGGGATCCCACATATCCATAACAACGGTATGAACGCATTTATCAGACAGAATCTTCTTGGCAAGTAAGATCTGAGTTGAACGATAACTCCGTTGATGTTCCATACCAAGCACACTCCCGGATTGGGTATCCATAAGAACTGTTTCATATCGGTGACCCTTTCGGACAGCGATCTCATCAAGGCT
>NZ_JAOUSE010000067.1:0-13727 GCF_025660415.1 Pallidibacillus thermolactis | reverse complement strand
TTGCATGTATTAGGCACGCCGCCAGCGTTCGTCCTGAGCCAGGATCAAACTCTCCAAAAAAGGGTTTGATTTGCTCAAAATGGTTTAAAAACGCTTTGTCTTGTTCAGTTTTCAAGGTTCAAATTTTTAACGACATTTATTATCATAACATGGTACTATTAAAATGTCAATAGTTTTTTTATTTCTTCTGTTTTTCAACTGACGAATATAATCATAACAAATTATCTTGTTAATTACAAATGTTTTTTTAAAAAAATGAATGAAAAAGTAAATTCTAATCATTACTATATAATCCAAATTTGAATAACTGTTAATGCTGCTAATCCTGGGATACCTAAAAATCCTGAGATCGCTGCTGTAATTAGGTTAATTGGAACATGTATACCAAAATTACTTCCAAAAGCATTTAAGAAAAATAAAAGAAAGGCACCGATGAATATTTTAATTATTCCTTGTCCAAGAATTTTGAACGGTTTTAGAGATGTGCCAAATATCAATAATAATATGATAAATGCTAAAATGATTCCAACAATAATGATTGAATCCATTTTCCATCCTCCTTACATATATAATTGTGTACTTGTACGGACTTGTACAGTTCATATATATGTATTGAGAATGAAAAAAAGACCAGAGTATTTGCTTATTTATGCAATCAATGGTCTTTGTTTAGAAATCATTTATTTTTTATATCTAATTTAATATTTCTTACTTTAGCTTCTTTAAACAAATAATAATATTTCAATTTTGAAATTTTTACCTTTTGTTCTAAGTCTTCATTTAAGTCAAAACATTTATCCCAAATACTTTTTTGATTCATCCATTTTAAACGCATTTTGTCAATTTGGGATAGAAGTAATCGATCGTACTCTTTCTTTAGTTTTCCTTTCTTTTTGAAGAGCACACAAAACTCCCCCTTATAGGCCCTACTCCCAAATATTTTTCCCACGTAAAACGGATAATATTATAATTCTCTCCGGCCTTCCAGCGCTTTTGATAACGTTACTTCATCTGCATATTCTAAATCTCCACCAACAGGTAAACCATGAGCAATTCTTGTGACTTTAATACCAGAGGGTTTGACCAATCTAGATATATACATCGCTGTTGCTTCACCTTCAATATTTGGGTTAGTAGCCAAAATAAGCTCCTGAACAGTTTCATCCTGAAGTCTCTTTAATAATGTAGGTATATTGATATCTTCTGGGCCAATTCCCTCCATTGGTGAAATTGAACCATGTAGAACATGGTATAACCCTTGAAATTCCTTCATTTTTTCCATTGCAATGACATCTTTCGGGTCTTGTACAACACAGATTATTGATTGATCACGATTTTTGTCATCACAAATGTAACAAGGATCTCGATCGGTAATATGCCCACAAACAGAGCAGTAAGTTAAATCTCTTTTTGCATTTACAAGGGATCTAGCAAATTCTAAGACAGTATCTTCTTTCATGTTAATCACATGGAAGGCTAAACGAGTAGCTGTTTTTGGGCCAATTCCGGGTAATTTCATAAAACTATCAATTAACTTACTTATCGGTTCTGGGTAATACATTCACATGGTGCCTCCTATTAAAAAAGACCGGGGATATTCATTCCTTTCGTAAATTGCCCCATCGTTTTGCTCACCATTTCATCCACTTTTGAAAGGGCGTCATTTGTTGCAACAAGAATTAAATCTTGAAGTGTTTCAACATCTTCTGGATCGACAATAGCTTCATCTAATTTAACTTCTAAAACTTCTTTATGACCGGAAACAACAACTGTAACCGCTCCTCCACCGGCAGTACCTTCAATTCTTTCTTCACCTAATTTTTCTTGAGCTTCAGCCATTTTCTTTTGCATTTTTTGCATTTGTTTCATCATATTTTGCATATTTCCCATTCCACGCATTTCCATAACCTCCATTAATTAATCTCTTATTTCAATTAATTCGTCACTAAACAGTTTTTTAGCTTCTTCTATTAAAGGATCGCCTATAGGTTTTGATTGATTCTTATCTTTCACAAGATCACGATGTTGATTTATAAATGACTCTCTCAATTCTAACCATTGTTCTTCAGGAACACCAATAAATTCCATTGCATTTCTAAAAGTTTGATGCAATAAGTTATTCATCATGTTTACAAATTCATGGTTATTCATAGCCATTTGACAATGAATTTCATATTTAAACTTTACAACACATCCCTGCTCGGATGCAGCAACAGGTTCAGCATCATTTAAAAGGGCCGCATGGGATCTTTTTAATTTTTCAAGAATGGATCCCCAGTTCCCCTTTATCAATTGTAAATTTTGTTTTGTTGCATTGGCAAGTATATTTTCAATTTTTCCAGCAGGTGCTCGGAATCCTTTTTTACTAGTCCTAGAATGAATTGAGGACTTAACTTCTTCTTGTTGTTTTGATACTTGTATTCCATTTACTTTCAATTGTTGAAGTTGTTCTTCTAAGGAAGTAATTTTTTGTTCCAGCACATGTACTTTTTCATTCGAATCAGTTTGGTTACTAGTAAAATCGTTTTGACATAATTGAACAAAGCACACTTCTAATAAAATTCTCGGGTGATTTGTCCATTTCATTTCTTGTTGCGTTTTATTAAAACGGTCAATTATTTCATATACATGCTTCAATTCATATTGATCACAAAGTTGTTCAAATTCAGAGTTCACAATTACACGTTCTAAGTAATCTTGCATTGATGGTGAATTCTTATATAAAAGTAAATCCCTGTAAAATTGTATGAAGTCCTCTACAATTCGAACCGGATCTTTCCCTTCCGCTAACAACGTATGTAACGATTCTAAGGCCACTTGAGGATTTTTTTCTAGAATGGCTTTAGCAATGTCGTTTAATATGTTTTGCGAAACTGATCCAGTTATCACTAAAGCATCGTTAACTGTAATGCCATCTTGACCAAATGAAATTGTTTGATCTAATAGACTAAGGGCGTCCCGCATTCCACCTTCTGAAGCTCTTGCAATCATTTGTAATGCTTCTTCTTCATAGTTAATGCCATATTCATCTATAATATATTTCATCCGAGCCGCAATTGCTTGATGTGGGATGCGTTTGAAGTCATATCGTTGACATCTCGAAATGATAGTTAGTGGAATTTTATGAGGCTCCGTTGTTGCCAAAATAAAAATGACATGCTTCGGTGGCTCTTCTAAGGTTTTCAATAATGCATTAAAAGCACCGATTGATAACATATGAACCTCATCAATGATGTATACCTTAAATGAAGAAACATTCGGTGCATATTTTACTTTTTCCCGAATATCACGGATCTCTTCTACACCATTATTTGATGCAGCATCTATTTCAATTACATCTGGATTAGACCCTACAGTAATACTTTTACATAATTCACATTCATTACAAGGTTCAGCTGAATCTCCTCGATTCGGACAATTAACAGCTTTCGCTAATATTTTTGCCGCGCTCGTTTTTCCAGTACCTCGAGGTCCTGTAAATAAATAGGCATGCGTAATTTTTTTTTGTAAGAGGGCATTTTGTAATGTTTTTGTGACATGTCCTTGTCCAACCACATCTTCAAATACTTGTGGTCGCCATACGCGATATAATGCTTGGTAACCCATTTTTACCCTCCTAAAAGAACGATTTCAAATGAAATATCTTCATCTTATTATACCTTAAATTTTATAATATTTACTATAAAAAAACACCCTTTTACAAGGATGTTTAATGTAAGTTTATGTATTTGTATTAATTAAACTGCCGTGCACCTATCTTCGACTGCTAACCATAGGCGTTGCTTACGCAGTTAGCTCGACCCAGGCTACCCTGCAACACATGAGAGGTTCCACTTAATGCTGCTTCCTTCCGGACCTGACATGGTTCATGGATTCTCATTGCGCAGGACCCAGGTGTCAACACCACTTACGTAAGACAGGCCCTACAGTTAAACAGCCTCAGACAGGGATTCAGTCCCGCTAGAGCGGATTGCGGGTTACAGGGCACCGCTACCTCCCCACCTAGCACGGCAAAGTTGCTATCAATTTTCAAGCGTCTTTATGACGCATTATTAGTATACTAATTAATATATAAAATTGCAATGGTTTATAGCTGTTAATTGTTTCCTTCTTGTTTTAATTTCTTTAGCTGTGCTTTTTTTATTCTTAGTTCTTTAAAGAAATCTGTTAGAAGTGCAGCACATTGTTCTTGTAGTACACCACTTTTCACTTCACATTGATGATTAAAACGTTCATCTGTTAGTAAATTCATTAATGTTCCTGCACAACCTCCTTTTTGATCATGTGTACCAAAGATCACTCGTTTAATACGAGACATGATAATACTACCTGCACACATCGGACATGGCTCTAAAGTTACATATAATTCTGCGTTTTCGAGACGCCACGAATGCAGTTTTTTACAAGCTTTTTGTATCGTAATAATTTCTGCATGGGCTGTTGCTTGTTGCTCTGATTCCCGCAAGTTATGTCCCCTTGCAATCACTTGATCTTCTAAAACAATTACACACCCAATGGGTACCTCATTTTTTTCCTTTGCCTTTAATGCTTCTTCAATTGCCATTTCCATATAATATTGATCTCTGTCCATATATCTACTCCTTTAAAAACGTGCCCCAATTTCTCTACTAAAATCTATATTATAAATCATTTTTTACTAATTGATACATAAACATTTTATAGTGTCATATAATGAGGAGGTCATTTTATGCAGATTCATGTTGTGCAACAAGGACAAACGTTATACGGTATTGCCCAGGCCTATAATACAACAGTTAATGATTTAGTTGAAGCAAACCAAATTCCCAACCCCAACCAATTAGTCGTTGGGCAAACACTTGTTATTCCGATTATTGGCAGTTTTTACTGGGTTCAACCTGGTGACAGTTTGTTTTCTATAGCTCAAAGATTTGGTTTAAACTATCAAGAGCTTGCGTCTATAAATGGTATTCCAGTCAATTTCCCACTCAATGTTGGATTTAGACTTTATATTCCACCACGATCAAAATTGACAAAAGAGATTAATGCTTACGTTGAGCCCCGAGATAGTGTTACTCCTGCCTTAGAAAATGCTGCTCGAGATGCTGCTCCATATTTGACATATTTAGCTCCTTTTAGTTTTCAGGCGTTACGTGATGGTTCATTGAAAGAACCTCCCTTAAATCAATTTCCTGCAATAGCTGAAGCCAATAATAACGTACTAATGATGGTTATTACCAATCAGGAAAACGACCAATTTAGTGATGAATTAGGTAGAATATTATTAAATGATCAGGAAATACAAACCAAATTTTTAGATAATATTGTGAGTATCGCTCAAAAGTATGGATTTCGTGATATTCACTTCGATTTTGAATTTTTACGTCCAGAAGATCGAGAAGCGTATAACAACTTTTTAAGAAGAGCAAAGCAAAGATTTAATGAACAAGGATGGTTATTGTCTACCGCTTTAGCCCCGAAAACTAGTGCAGAACAAGAGGGGCTATGGTATGAAGCTCATGATTATCGTGCCCACGGAGAAATTGTTGATTTTGTTGTCATTATGACATATGAATGGGGTTATAGTGGCGGGCCAGCTATGCCAGTTTCACCTATTGGACCTGTAAGAAAAGTGATTGAATACGCGCTAACAGAAATGCCCGCAGAAAAAATTATGATGGGACAAAATTTATATGGATATGATTGGACTCTCCCGTTTGTTGAAGGTACAGTTGCTCGTGCCGTTAGTCCTCAACAGGCAATTGAGCTCGCTGCCCAATACAATGTCCCTATTCAATATGATTATGAAGCTCAAGCTCCATTTTTTTCGTATTGGGATGAGGAAGGTAAACAACATGAAGTATGGTTTGAAGATGCAAGAAGTATTCAAGCAAAATTTAACCTTATCAAAGAATTAAATTTACGTGGAATTAGTTATTGGAAGCTCGGTTTGTCCTTTCCACAAAATTGGCTACTTATTACGGAAAATTTCAACGTAAGAAAAAGATGAAACAAATGAAAACTAATAAAGATAATTACTATCGAAGGGGAATTATTTAATTCTCCTTTTTATTTTTCTCCTATTTTACTAACTTTAAGTTCCTATATTTAGGTATACTTTTTATTGTTTTCCTATGGTAAAATTATTTTCAGTGTAAAAAATGAATGGTTATATTAATAAAACATAAAGTGTGGAGTTGACTAATGAAAATACCATATATCGCAGTTGAAGGTCCCATTGGAGTCGGAAAATCAACACTTGCTAAGGCTATTTCCGACCGCTTTCAATATCATTTGTTAAAGGAAATTGTTAGTGAAAATCCTTTTTTAGATCAATTTTATCGAAATATGGATAGTGTAGCATTTCAAACCGAAATGTTTTTCCTCTGTAACCGATACAAACAAATCCAAGAAATTGAAAAGAACTATTTAAACAAACATATCCCCGTTGTTTCTGATTATCATATGTTTAAAAACTTAATTTTTGCCAACAGAACTCTTGGACAAGATGACTTTCATAAATATGAGCAAATCTTTCAGATTTTAAACAGAGATTTGCCCCACCCAAACATTGTCATTTACCTACATGCCAATGTAAATACTTTATTAAAGCGAATTTCAAAAAGAGGACGAGCTTTCGAAAAACATATTACGCCTTTATACTTAGAAAATCTATCGAAAGATTATGATACACATTTTCAAAAATTCATAGCTAAAAATCCAGACATTCCTGTACTTTCAATCGATGGTGACAAATATGACTTCGTCCAAAATGAAGAGGATTTACAATTTATTTTTGAACAACTAGAAAAATTGCTTTTAAAAGGAGTTAAAAATTAATGAATTTACGTGAAAAATATAACATACCTAACAATGCAGTGATTACGATTGCAGGTACAGTAGGTGTAGGAAAGTCAACAATGACTAAATCATTAGCAAAAGCATTAAATTTCCGTACATCCTTTGAAAAAGTTGATACGAATCCGTATTTAGATAAGTATTATAAAGACTTTAAAAAATGGAGTTTTCACTTACAAATTTACTTTCTTGCCGAGAGATTTAAAGAAGCTAAAAGAATCTTTGAATATGGTGGTGGTTTTGTCCAAGATCGTTCTATTTATGAAGATACGGGAATTTTTGCAAGAATGCAGTACGAAAAGGGGAATATGACGAAAGAGGATTATGAAACATATACGAGTCTTTTTGACGCCATGGTTATGACGCCTTTTTTCCATCATCCAGATTTATTAATATATTTAGAAGGTTCCTTTGAAGACATTCTTGCACGTATTAAGGAACGCGGGCGCCCAATGGAACAAGAAACCCCCGTTGAATATTGGCAAGAAATGTACGAACGATATACGAATTGGATTAATAATTTCCAAGAATGTCCAATATTACGTATTAATATTAATGATTATGACCTTTATAAAGATGAATCGTCCTTAGAAGAGATCATCAGTAAAATTGGTTATATTTTGAATGAGTCTAAAGCTTATAAAAAATAATAATATATTATGTAAATATTTGAACTAGCTGTGCCATTTATTCGGGCAGCTAGTTTTTTGAACATAACAGAACAGAATTAAAGGTTTTTCGACACAAAAAAAACTGCCTGTAAGCATAGGCAGTTATAATTTTTCTCCAAATTTTATGCGTTTTTTCATTATGGTGGAGGAGGAGGGATTCGAACCCCCGCGCGGTTTGACCCGCCTGTCGGTTTTCAAGACCGATCCCTTCAGCCAGACTTGGGTACTCCTCCACATCGGACTTTATTATTTTAACATAACATTTTTTTGAAGTCAATACTTTATATGTTAAAAAGAAGGGGCAAACACTATCTAAAACTATGTTCTTCTTTTACGCCCCTTGTTATTCATAATTAAATTAACCAATATATTCCTTACCACCCATATATGGTCTTAACGCTTCTGGAATTTTAACTCGACCATCTGGCTGTTGATAATTTTCTAATATTGCTGCAACTGTACGACCGATCGCTAGACCAGAGCCGTTTAATGTATGAACAAATTCGGGTTTCGCTTTTGGCTCTCTTCTAAAGCGAATATTTGCTCGTCTTGCTTGGAAATCTTCAAAATTACTACAAGAAGAAATTTCTCTGTAAGTGTTATAGCTTGGCAACCATACTTCCAAATCATATTTTTTTGCTGCAGTAAAGCCTAAGTCACCAGTACAAATTGATACGACTCGATATGGAAGTTCAAGCAATTGCAAAACTCGTTCAGCATCTCGCGTTAATTTCTCAAGTTCATCATAAGAATCTTCTGGTTTAACAAATTTTACTAACTCGACTTTATTGAACTGATGTTGACGAATTAACCCCCTCGTATCACGACCTGCAGATCCAGCTTCCGATCGGAAACAAGCACTATATGCTGCAAATTTAATTGGTAAATCATCAACATTTAAAATTTCATCCCGGAAATAGTTTGTAACTGGAACTTCTGCTGTTGGAATGAGAAAATAGTCTTCCTCTTCTACTAAAAAGACATCTTCTTGAAATTTTGGTAATTGGCCAGTACCGATTAAACTATTTCGGTTAACTAAATATGGTGGCAGCATTTCTATATATCCATGTTCTTCAGTATGAAGATCCAACATGAAAGAAGCTAATGCTCGCTCTAACTTAGCAGCTGCACCTTTATAAAATACAAAGCGACTACCAGTTACTTTAGCAGCTCGTTCAAAATCAATTAGATTTAAATTTGTTGCTACATCCCAGTGTGGTTTAACTTCGAAATCAAAGGTAGGAATTTCACCCCATTTACGAATTTCAACATTATCATCCTCTGTTTCCCCAACCGGTACACTTTCATGCGCTAAATTTGGGATAGATAATAATAGTTGATTTAACTCTTCTTCTATTACTCGTAATTCGTCATCCAATTTTTTAATTTGATCTCCTACCTCTCGCATCTCTTTGATGAGGTGATCTGCATCTTTTTTCTCTCTTTTCAAGACAGCAATTTGACTAGATACTTCATTTCTCCGATTTTTTAAAGACTCGCTTTCAACAATCAGTTTACGTCTTTTTGCATCTAACTCACCAAATTTGTCCAAATCTGTTAAATCTTCCCCACGATGTTGAAGTTTTGCTTTTACTTCTTCAAAATTTGAACGTAAAAGTTTAATATCTAACATCTTCTTTTCCTCCATTGAATTTTTTATATAAAAAAACTCTCATCCCTATACAAAAGGGACGAGAGTTTATAATCCCGCGTTGCCACCCTAATTGCAGATTAATCACACTTTGATTAGTCTGCCTCTTAGTTAAATAACGGTTTATACCGGTAGTACTTTCCTTTCTTCAAGGCTTTACGTACTACTCTCGAGGACGGATTCGTAAGTTGCCGCTACCGATTTCCACCAACCATCGGCTCTCTTAAAGCACATACTTACTACTACTTCCTCTCATTGATCCTTTATTAAGTTTGTTATTTCATATTTTATCTCATCATTAGGAAATATTCAACTTTTTATGAAAACCACCCAGCAACAGTAGACGTAATACCGTCCCATAATCCAACAAGGAAATCACCGATACTCCGGAACATTAATACAAACCAGTTCGCTTTTTCTACATCTTCTGTTGCAACTAAATCAACTTTAATTGGTTTATCTTTGTACAGAAATCCTAAATCTTCACCTTCCCCAGTATATTCATAGGTAACATAACCAACAACGTCACCTTTTTTAACTGGTGCAGTTAATTCACCATTTTCATTTAGTTTTTCTTTATCAATTACAACTTTAGCTTTATAATTCTCTTCTTCACCATTTTTTATAACTAAATCTAATGAATTTTTAGGTGCTACTTTTACAGAGTTTTCTTTACCTTTGTCTACTGCTAGAGATTCATTTCCTTTAATTGCTTTATTTTCAGTTACAACTTCAGTTTTTCCAAAATTCCCTTTAGCATAATTTAATATATTTCTAGTATCTGTAAATCGTGCAGCTTGACTTGGGGTTTTCATAACAACAGAAATATATCGTTGTCCGTCTAGTATAGCTGTTGCTGTGAAACCGTAACCAGCAAAGTTTGTCGAACCTGTTTTTAATCCATCGACACCTTTGTATTCATAGATTAAACCTGGAAGCATCCAGTTAAAGTTTTTATATACAGTACCTCTAAAATTCAACTCAGGTTTACTAGCAATTTCTAATACTTCCGGGTAATCTTTCAATAAATGGTAAGCAAGCTTTGCCGTATCACGTGCAGACATTAGATTTTCTTCATTTTCATCTGTTCCAGCAGGATGACGCCCCAACATATCAGAGTTATTTAAACCGGTTGAATTCACAAAATAATAGTTTTCTAGTCCAAGTTCTTCCGCCTTTTCATTCATCATCTTTACAAAGTTTTCTTCGCTTCCTGCTACTAACTCTGCTAAAGCAACGGTTGAAGCATTGGCAGAATGGATCGCCATTGATTCGTATAATTCTTTAACGGTATACTCTTCACCCTCCGTTAATCCAACGGTTGATAATCCTAAATTTGGACTGGAAAGTTTATGTATAAACTCACTTATTAATACTTTTTGGTCCCATTTAATTTTCCCATCAGCGATGGACTCTAATACCAAATATTCAGTCATCATTTTTGACATGCTGGCAACGCCCAAACGTTTATCGGCATTTTTTTCATATAATACTTTTCCTGTTTCTGCGTCTATTAAAATAGCTGCCTCTGCTTCTAAATTTAATGGGTCATTACTTGCAGCAGATGCAGTTTTTACTCCCGTTATCATAGGTAAAATAAAAAAGATTAGTAGCGTATATATAAATAGTCTTTTTATTATCGTTGTCAACAAATCTCCCTCCAAATTTGTAAGTTTCCATTTTTTTCTCCTTGAATAGTTTATCATATCTTTTTTTAAAAAAATAGACTTATCCTAATCAGAAAAAAAATCCCATCAAAATTAATGGGATTTTCATTATTCATTTTAATCGTTGTTTAATTAATCGTATAGTTTGGTGCTTCTTTTGTAATTTGTATATCATGTGGGTGGCTTTCTCGAAGTCCTGCTCCGGTCATACGAACAAATTGTGCATTTTCCCTTAAATAAGCTAAGTCTTTTGCTCCACAATATCCCATTCCAGAGCGAATACCGCCAACCATTTGGTAAATTGTATCTGCAACTGGACCTTTATATGGAACACGGCCTTCAATACCTTCTGGTACTAATTTTTTATTACCTTCTTGGAAATAGCGATCTGAAGAACCTTTTTCCATAGCTGATATGGAGCCCATACCACGATAAACTTTAAAACGGCGTCCTTGGAAGGTTTCTGTTTCTCCTGGACTTTCGGATGTTCCAGCTAGTAAACTTCCTAACATGACCGCATGTCCACCCGCAGCTAAAGCTTTTACAATATCTCCTGAATATTTAATGCCTCCATCTGCAATAATTGCTTTCCCTAATTCTCTAGCAACTGTTGCACAATCATATATCGCTGTGATTTGTGGTACCCCTACACCAGCAACGACTCGAGTTGTACAGATTGAACCAGGTCCAATTCCAACTTTAACAATATCTGCACCAGCTTCAAATAATTCTCTTGTTGCTTCACTTGTTGCCACATTACCTGCAATTAAGTTTAGATCTGGGTAAGCTTCTTTGATTTCCTTAACTGTATTAATTACACCTTGAGAATGTCCATGAGCTGTATCAACAACAACAACATCAACATTTGCATTGTATAGTGCTTCAACTCTACGCATTGTATCTTTCGTGACACCAACAGCAGCACCTACTAGTAGACGACCTTGATTATCTTTTGCTGAATTAGGAAATTCAATGATCTTTTCAATATCTTTTATTGTAATTAAACCTTTTAAAACTCCTTTATGATCTACTAGTGGAAGTTTTTCAATTCGATATTTTTGCAAAATTTTTGCTGCATCTGTAACTGTTGTTCCAACAGGTGCTGTAATTAAATTTTCTTTAGTCATTACAGATTCAATTTTTATTGAATAATCATCAATAAAGCGTAAATCACGGTTTGTAATGATACCAACTAACTTTTGTTCAGCTTCATTATTTACAATTGGAACACCAGAAATACGATATTTAGCCATTAAATGTTCTGCATCGAATACTTGATGTTCTGGAGTTAAATAAAATGGGTCCGTAATTACACCATTTTCCGAACGTTTAACCCGATCAACTTGTTCTGCTTGTTCTTCTATTGACATGTTTTTATGAATAATTCCTAAACCGCCTTGTCTTGCCATAGCAATGGCCATTTCGGCTTCCGTAACTGTATCCATACCTGCACTAATAATTGGTATATTTAATTTTAATGTATTTGTTAATTGGATAGATAAATCGACTTCCTTTGGTAATACATCAGACTTAGCTGGAATCAATAAAACATCATCAAATGTTAAACCTTCTTTAGCAAACTTCGTTTCCCACATTGTCGTACACGCCTCCAGAAAATTTTATTAATTAGTAGGTTACCAATTGGTTAAAATACTGTCAAGCAGACTTTAATAAGTTGTACTTTTCTGAAATTGGAGGTATTTATTTGTACTTCTATCAAGAACATATGCATTGGAATAATTTTCTCTATTTATCTTCAGCCGATACTTCCCGCGAATTTTTATTGTCAAGTTATCATAAATTAGGCTTCACTGATGCTCAAGCAAAAAGTTATGAAAATAGTTATTCGTTAATTTATTACTTAGAACAAGGTAAGAGTTTTTTTGAACAAAGCAAGAAATCACCAATAAATATTAAGCCAATTCTTCTCTTTTATGGGATGGTTTTTCTAATAAAAGCTAGTATATTAACTGTGGATCCAAACTATCCTGAATCGAGTGCTGTTTTAGCTCACGGTGTATCGACACGAAAAAGAAAAAAGCAAAATTACCAATATATGGAGGATGAAGTAAAATTACAGAAAAACGGACTATTTCCACATTTTTCTGACAAAATGTTCCATATGAAACATTTAGAAGGAACAAAAATAAAAATTAAATCCTTACTTCAAGAAATTCCTGAGTTAAGCACCTTTTTCTTTAATTGGGAAAAAAGAAAGTTTGCCATTCCTTTAAGAAGAGAAGAGCAAGAAATGTATCAAATTCCAGAAGAGGTTTTAGACGATTTTAATATGACAGGGGATCGTTTAATTGATTTTTTTAACTCAAAACTTAATCAACCAATTTTGAGCGAAAAACGCGGGAATAAATATTTAATTAAAATTCCATCATCAGATATTCCAGTTGAACAACTACCTTTTCGTTTTCATTTAGTCGAAGACAGATATTACTGGTTGAAGGGATCAAGGGAACTCTGTTTCTTTCCAGAGCTCATAATTCATTATTTATTACTCTATCACTTAAGTATGATTGCTCGATATGAAATCGAATGGTGGGTAGAATTAATCCATCATAAACCATCTATAGAGTATCCACTAATTATGAGATATTTAGATATTTGCATACAAAAAATCCCATTTTTAATTAATCAATTCATAATAAATGATTTATGAAAATTTAACTAAATATTAGGTTTAAAACCAATTTGAAAGGTAAAAAGAAGCATGCGTTTTTCAAGATCTCTTATATTTGAATTGACAAGTTCAAGTTAAAGAATGTAAAAAACAGCGACGAATGTCGCTGTTTTATTTGCCTGGCAACGTCCTACTCTCGCAAAGGGGAACCCTTCACTACCATCGGCGCTGAGAAGCTTAACTTCCGTGTTCGGGATGGGAACGGGTGT
>NZ_JAOUSE010000066.1:0-14306 GCF_025660415.1 Pallidibacillus thermolactis | reverse complement strand
AATAATACCACAAAAGTCATCAAGCGAAACGGCTATGGATATAAAAACTTCAAGAGATTTCGAGCAAGAATCTTATTGAGACATCAGTATAAAGGAATGGGTCTACATATAGGATAGGGGTGGTCTGATTTCTTTACCACCCCAACATTTGACGGAGAACCAAAAAAATAGATGCATTCTAAAGGAGCTTAGATTACCATGTTAAAAAAGATTATCTACTTTTTATGTACAGGAAACTCTTGTCGGAGTCAGATGGCAGAAGGATGGGCAAAAAAATACCTTGGTGAAGAATGGATCGTAAAAAGTGCCGGACTTGAGGCCCATGGTCTAAATCCAAATGCTGTAAAGGCGATGAAGGAAGTGGGGATTGATATTTCCGACCAAACATCAGATATCATTGATCCTCACATCTTGAACCGGGCAGATTTGGTTGTTACGCTTTGTGGTCATGCTCGTGATCATTGTCCTGTACCACCACCACATGTTAAACATGTTCATTGGGGATTCGATGATCCTGCTGGAAAAGACTGGTCTGAATTTCAACGTGTTCGTGACGAAATCGGTCAACGCATCAAACGTTTTGCTGAAACAGGGCAATAACATTTCATATAAGGCACCTTCAAAAAAACAGGAAGGTGCCATTTTTCATACCGTCTTGTTTTCTCCTAATGCGGAAGGGAGTGAAACAATGAAAAGTTTCTGTTCAATCTAGCCACCAAGTGAATGTTAACGGGGCTTTAGTCCGAATTGTGTCGTATTTTGTCACTTTCTAGCCTTTTGCAAAGGGAATGTTAAGCATAGGGATGAGATGTTCATTTATATTACTGCCAGCTTTATCTCATAATTTTCGCATGAAACTTTCGATTCCGTGGGCCGTCAAATTCACAAAAATAAACGCCCTGCCAAGTGCCAAGGACGAGTCTTCCATTAGAGATCACGAGTGTTTGGGCATGTCCAACTGTGCTTGTTTTCAGATGGGCAGCTGTATTTCCTTCAATATGTCTGTCTTCCGGATGATTCCATGGATACACTTCTGCAAGCCGGCGAAGCATGTCGCTTTTTACATCAGGGTCAGCATTTTCGTTTACTGTAATGCCTGCAGTTGTATGTAGTGATGAGACAATGAGTATCCCATCTTTTACCCCTGTTTCTTGAATCCAATCTTCAAGTACATCCGTAATTTCAATCATCTCATCATGTTTTGTTGTGCGTAAATGAAATATTTTTTCCATATTTAACCTCCATTCTATCGATAAAAGAAACGATAGGTAAATGATATGTGCATATCAATATTTTATATAATAACCCCCTTAGATGACAGGAAAAATGTTTTAATACAACCTCGAGCGAAAAAGATGACTTGTCATAGACTTTATTAAGTTGTATTCGTCATATATGGTATGATTTTATAAACATTTATTTTATAATAAGAAAGATTTCGCAGATATTAAATAAGAAAAGTGAGGAAAGAACATGATTGTAAAAACGACAGAAGATATAAAGGGTTTAAAAGAGATTGGTAAAATTTGTGGTTCGATCAGAGATGAATTAGTTCAAGCGACAAAGCCTGGTATAACAACTAAAGAACTTGATGATATTGCAAAAAAACTATTTGAACAAGCAGGGGCACAATCTGCACCAAAAAGCGAATATGATTTTCCTGGATATACGTGTATTAGTGTAAATGAAGAAGTAGCCCATGGAATACCGGGGGACCGAGTAATTCAAGAAGGTGACATAGTAAATATCGATGTTTCTGGTTCAAAAAATGGATATTTTGCCGATACGGGCATTTCCTTTGTCATTGGAAAGGGCGAAGCAATGTTACAAAAAATATGTGATGTAGCGAAAGAAGCTTTCGAGGCTGGAGTGAAACATGCTTTTCCAGGATCTAGAACGAATGCACTCGGAAAAGCGGTGGAAGATACTGCCCAAAAACATGGCTTAACCGTTATAAAAAATCTAACCGGGCACGGCATTGGACGTACAATTCATGAAGAACCCGAACATATTCTTAATTTTTACTCGGACTGGGAGGATGAAGAATTAAAAGAAGGAATGGTTATTGCCTTTGAACCATTTATTTCAACATATGAAGAAGAAGTTTATCTGTGTGAGGACGATGGATGGACACTTCTAACGGAAGAAAGTTTGGTGGCTCAATATGAACATACACTCATTATTACGAAAGATGGTCCGATTATTACAACGTTGTGATTGCACTTTTGCCTTTGAGAAATTGGCGCTTCGATTATATTTCGACTATGAAAAAGTCGTACGCTAAAAAGCTGGAACACATGTCCAAACACAGGTGTAGGAAGTAGTTTGGCGTGTTTTCTTTAAGGACATTCTCCAGAAGGAAACCGATCGCTTTCTTCTGGAGTTTATTCCTTTTCTATATTTCTTTATACAATTTGATTTTTTCATGGTCCGAATGGCAAGCCGAGTAAATACCAAACAGCAAATAAAACGATCCAAGGAATACCTAGAAAAATAGAGTAAGGTAGCAGCAGAGAAATTAAGGTTCCTAACTTTACATTCTTATCAAATTTTTGAGCAGTAACTAATAAAATTCCAAAATAGGCAAGCATTGGCGTAATTGCGTTCGTAATTGAATCGGCAACGCGATAGGCCGCTTGTGTTACGGCAGGATCGATCTGCATATACATAAACATTGGGACAAATACGGGAGCTAATAGTGCCCATTTTGCTGAAGCACTGGCAATCAATATGTTTACGAATGCTGAAAAAATAATAAAAGCGAGCAGTAAAGGTAGTCCCGTAAAACCTAGATCACTTAAAAATTCTGCCCCACGAATGGAAATGATGGAACCTAGATTACTCCAATCAAAAATTGCAATCATTTGCGATGCCACAAATGCAATGAGGATAAAATAGGCCATACTAGACATAGCATCCGTCAAATGTTTGGAGATATCTCTGTCGGACTTTAGACTTTTTACGATAAAACCATACACGATCGATGGTACAATAAAAAGGATTAAGATTAATGGGATTAATGAGTCCATTAAAGGTGAATCAATGAGTGATCCCGTTTCTGGATCTCTTAGCATTCCATTTTCGGGTACGGTCATGAATAAAAGCAATACAACAAACAACCCCGTCACGATGCCTGCCCATTTCAATCCCTTTTTCTCTATTTCCGATAATTCTTCAACGTCTCCCTTATATGAACCTTTATAAGTCCCTAGTCTTGGTTGGATAATTCTTTTCGTAACAAAAGCAGCGATTGGAACTATAAGAAAAGTAGATACAAATGAAAAATAAAAGTTAATCGATGGATTGACTCGTATAGATGAATCGACCATGTCAATCCCAACTTGCGTGAATCCAGTTATTAATACATCTGTGATATTTATAATGATATTGGCACCAAATCCTGCTGCAGCTGCCGCATATGAAGCGACAATCCCTGCTAATGGGTGCATGCCAATCGATATGAAGATGACTGCTGCAATTGGTGGTAAAGCAATAAATACTGCATCACCCGCTAGGTTCCCTACAACGCCAATAAAAATAATCATAGGGATAATCAGACTCCGATGTGATTTGAGAACAGCGAATTTAATTACCGTAAGCAGTAAACCGGTAGACTCCGCTAAACCAACCCCTAACATTGCAACCAATACTACACCGAGAGGGGGAAATTCAATAAAGACAGATACCATATTGGTTAAAATTTGGATTACCCCTTCAGTACTTAATAAATTGACGGCAGTGATCACTTCACCATTTGCAGGATTAATGGCCGACCATTCAAAAAAAGCGGCTATTGCGGATGCAATTAAGATAAGGATCGTCAATATAAAAAAGAGAGTAATAATATCTGGTAATTTATTTCCATATTTCTCGACAAGGTTTAAAAATCTTTGGAAAAATCCACTATCTTTCCTTTCCGTTCCCTTTTCCAACGCTGGTTGGCTCATATTTCTACCACCCTCATTCTCGGTAATTTTGTGATATCCATTGCGCCTTTCCCTCCTTTTTAGGTTAAAGATCATTCAAGAAAAAGAATTATGGTTTGATTATAATGAAAATTTAGTAATTTTCAAATAAAAGGATTTAGACAAACTGAATTGAAGTAACTTAAGGCTGGTACGACTGGATGCGTGCATCGAGTTTCTGTCAATGATCTCAAAGACAGCTTTTGAACAGCCTCTCATCTTTGGAAAAATTCCGTCCTCTTTCATCAATGGTTCTTAAAAAATTTCCCCTTATTTTTAGAAAAATTAACCTTTTTTCTGAGAATGTTTCATAACACATATGAAAGGATTTTTAAAACAGATGGAGGGGTTGAAAATGAGTCGTTTATTAATCAATGAATATACAATTCCCATTTCGATCACATTGGCGGAAAAGGTCGGTGTCCATGAGGCGATTTTTCTACAACAACTGCATTACTGGCTGCAAGACAGTCACCATATTCATGACGGACATAAGTGGGTGTATAACACATATCAAGATTGGCATAAACAGATGCCATTTTTATCGATAAACCAAATTCGTCGGATTGTCCGCGAATTAGAGAAAAGCAATTTAATCTTAACCGGAAATTTTAATCGATTAAAACTAGATAAAACGAAATGGTATCGAATTAATTACGAAGCGGTAGAACAGTTATGTCAAGATACAAACACACAACAACTATTTATTGAATCGTGTAACAATGAAACTTGTCCACAAAAAGAGGATACGGATGAACAAACTCGACAATCACAAAAAAACAACTCGAGGGGACAGGAGACTCAGTCGGAACATACGCAAAAAACACCTCGATCAAAAAACGGCAACCAAACAATACCAAAGACTACGACAGAGACTACTTCAAAGAAGATGATAGATGATGATGAATACGCGTGCGCAGTCAATCCGTTTCAGTTTTTTGAAGAAAACGGATTTGGGACCGTTGGTGGATATTTAGCCGAAAAAATAATGGCTTGGTGTGAAGATTTGTCGACAGAACTTGTTGTGGAAGCCATGAAACTCGCTGTTGAATTTGGTTGTAAACATTGGAAATATGTAGAGGCCATTTTGAAACAATGGGCCGATAAAGGATATCAATCGGTAAAGGATGTTCAAGCTGCTCGGTTACATTTTGAAGAAAAAAGGTCGAAAAAAAGCGGGCGGAAATTCGAAAAACAAGGCAGAGATATCCCGCAATTTTCGGAAATGGACTTTTCATTAGGAGAGGATGAATGATGTATGTTGAAAAAAGTTTTCTTGGTTGCTTAATAAAAGCAGGCTACCTAATTCAAAGCACCGTGATTCGACCCGAATATCTACAAGAAACCCGTCACCAAATCCTTATGAAACGGATGATTGAACTGAACCAAGCTGGAAAGCCCATTGATTTCATTCTATTAACCACCATTCCGGAACTGAAAATGATTGGAGGAATATCCTATTTAAATGAACTAGAGTCTTGCGCGGAAATTGAAAAATTTGATGAACTGGAAGACGTAATTATCGAAGATTGGAAGGAACGTGAGAAGCAAAATATTTTACAAATTGCGTCAATAAATGATTGGGAGATTCATACGGTCATTGAAAAATTGAATGAAATTAGTGAAGTGAAACTGGATGATTGTACATCGCTGTCGGAAGCTCTTGTTGATTTGTATGAGTCGCCTTGGAACGATCCTGAACCGATGCATAGTGTTTCAACGGGGATTCGTCATTTAGATGCGTTAACAGGTGGTTTCCAAAAGGGTGAAGTAACCACTATCGCTGCTCGTCCGTCAATGGGCAAGACGGATGTAATGCTTCATTTTGCTAAAATAGCAGGCTGGTCCGGCTTTTTACCGTTAATTTTTTCATTGGAAATGCCGGAAAAATTAATTACCAAACGGCTCATTGCCTCAACAGGCGGATTTAACCGGGCGAAATTACGGAATCCTAAACGGTTGTTAATGGAAAAGCAAAAGGCAAAATGGGCAGATATATTAGGCAAACTAAGCAAGACGAACATTCAAATCTTTGATAAAAGCGGTCAAACGATTCCCGAAATGCGGGCGAAAATTAGAAAAATGTTGCACCTATACCCAGACAAAAAACCAATCGTGTTTATCGACTATTTAACGTTAATTCGAACAACTGATTCATTCGGAGGAAACTCCCATTTACAAGTAACAGAGATTTCCAAAAATCTAAAAATGATGGCGAAGGAATTTGATATTCCGGTTATTTGTTTAGCTCAACTGAACCGAAGTGTGGAAACACGCGGAGATAAACGGCCGACGATGTCCGATATTCGTGAATCGGGAAGCATTGAACAAGATGCGGATGTTATTTTATTACTGTATCGTGAACAATATTATAATCGGTTATCAATGAATGATACATTGGAAATGATTGTAGGGAAAAACCGCAACGGTCCCGTTGGCTCTATTTCAGTGAAATATAATATGTACACAGGAAAAATTGAAGAGATCCAAAAAGAAGAATCGACTATGCAGAAAGCTAGCGTAATATAAATCGGGGTGAGTGGTATGACGATTAAAGAACTATATCTTGATGCGTTAAAAAATGAGGCAACTGCTTTAGTCTATTGTATATACTATTTATTAATGGAAAAAAAGATTTCATTACATGATCCGATTGGCAAATTAGATTTAAAGCAAGTGGACAATGATAAAGTAGCGAAATTGGTTGAAGAAAATGTGTTAGGCATTGAAAAAATCGGGATTTATTCTTTGCAAATGCATGAAGACCGATTCGTCTATATCTTTGCCAAAAGTGAACAAGAAGCCATCGCACATTACATAAAAACTTATCAAATTAGCCCTTTAAATTGCACCGAACATTCACTTGACATGGAAATGATCCGCGGCAAAAAAGTGATTACATTTCGAGAACTGAAGAAGGAATATGATCAATTTCCAGTGGTTGTTGGGTATTATGAGATGTAACTTACGTTTTTTATTTAGGGGGTTATATAAATACCTGAAAGAGAAGTTTGACAATAAGGAGGAATTAAAAAACAAAAATACATGAAGAAAGAGCAGTATATAAATTTTTCGATTTACTTAAATGTTGATCCTTGTTTGCAGTAATGCTAATTATATACGTAAAAGCTGGGGAAGTATTTCTATATCAAAATTTCACTGCTGTTTCCAACTGAGTGTTATTACATACACTATTCTTAAATTTTAAGTATTCCTATGTGAAAAGGGGATTCATTTGGGATATGCCAAAATTGATATAAAACACAGGGACAGTTTTTGAAGATCCAAAACTTTAGTACTTTCATCATACCATTCTTCATACTAGTCAGTTTATTCTAAAGCTATTTTTAATATATTTAAATGATTTTCATTCTTTCCGATCTTCACCGGGTAATCTTTTATAATACTGTTTATATTTTTCATAAAAGAAGTGTTTATTTGAAAAACCGACCTCTTGTGCGATTTCGTTAATAGGCATTGAGGTGGCAGTAATTAAATTTCTAGCTTTTATAAGTCTTTGTCTTGTTACCAATTCACTAAATGTATATGATGTTTCTTTCTTAATCAAATTACTTAAGTAATTTTTGTTATACCCATATTTTTTTGCGATTTCTCCTATTTTTATTTCTTTATAATGTTTTTCAATTTCTTTTAATATATCAATTATTAAAGATTGGTGGGGGGTGATTTTTTTATCTTCTTTTATACTATAATTGCGAACAAGTTCTGTAAATAAAATGTTTAATAGATTACTAATAATGATATCCGCATACGGTTTTTGTAGATAATATTCTTCAACAATTTGATTCAAAGTATTAATAATGGAGGAATTATTATTTTGATAGATTAAATATTTTTGTGAATTGTGTTCTCCACTTAAAATATTATTTAAAAATTCAAAAATAATATTGTTACTTACTTTCATTTCATATAACCATTGAATATTAATGGAACGATCGCTGAAAATGATATTTACCATAATATCTTCCTCAGATAAGGCTTTAATTTCATGCTGACACCCAATATCCAAAAGAATGATATCTCCTTCATGAAGAGTCACGGTTTCTCCCTCAACAACTTGTGTACATTTCCCGGAAACGACATAATTGATTTCAACAAACTGATGAGAATGCAACGGATAATCAGCAAAGCGATTGTGCTTGGAAATGAAAATATCCTTATTGTTATAGAAAAGTGTGTTTAAAATTTTAAAGGAATTATTCGTTTTTTCTTTATCTTTGTCTGAAATATTATCGACAAATGTCTTTTCCTTTTTATGAGCTTCTTCTTCAGGTGTATACGATTTTAATTTTTGCATTACAATTATATCCATAATTTTCCACCAATCTCTAATATGTAAATTTGATACTAACTGTCTTTCTTTCTGTCATTGTACCACAATTTTAATTACGATTAAATAATTAGTGTAAGCGATATCAATAACATAGAAATGTATCAGAATAATTCCTATAGAAAGGATAGAATAGAATGTATTATTACTTAGCGTTAGATATTGGGGCGTCAAGTGGAAGATTAATATCTGGAAGTTTGGTAGATGGCACACTTGAATTAAATGAAATTCATCGATTCGATAATGGTCTTATCCAAAAAAATGGTCATGATTATTGGGACATAGATTATTTAATTAACGAATTATTTGTTGGGTTAGAAAAGGCAAAGAAACTTGGCATTACCAAAGCTATGCTAGGAATTGATACATGGGCGGTTGATTACGTATTACTCGATAAAACAGGAAATAAATTAAAAAATCCAATAAGTTATCGTGATCATAGAACAAATGGTGCTATTGAAGAGTTTACGAAGAAAATTTCAAAAAGGAAAATTTATGAGAAAACTGGAATTCAATTTCAACAGTTTAACACTTTATATCAATTGTACAGAGAAGAAGAAAGCTTATTATTGAAAGCTGATAAAATTATGCTGATTCCAGATTATATTGGCTTTTGTTTAACCGGTAAGGCTGTTACCGAAGTGACTAATGCTTCAACAACACAATTGTTAAACCTTAAGCAAAAAAGATTTGATAATGATTTACTAAAAAAGATTCATGTAAGTGAAAAAAAGTTTCCTCCATTAATAGAAGCAGGGACAGTATTAGGAAGATTGAAAAAAGAATGGTATGAACGTTACGATTTACCGGATTGTGAGGTGATTACTGTTGCTACCCATGATACTGCTTCTGCGGTCATTGGTACACCAGCAATTGGTGAAAAATGGGCGTTCATTAGTTCGGGAACTTGGTCTTTATTAGGAGCAGAATTGACAATACCTGAAAATGGGATGGCAGCCTTTCAAGAAAATTATACGAATGAATGGGGAGCATATAATACTTATCGTTTTTTAAAAAACATCATGGGATTATGGATGGTTCAAAGTGTTAGGCGAAACATTCACAATCAATATACCTTCGGGGAAATGGCGGATCTAGCAAGTCAAGTTGTTCCATTTCAACAATTTATTGATGTAAATCATCCTCGGTTTACAAACCCAGAAAATATGATTATAGAAATACAAAATTTTTGTAGGGAATCAGGACAAACGGTCCCCCAATCAATAGGTGAAATTGTTTCTGCCATATATTGTAATTTAGCTTTATATTATGCAAATGAAATAAAAAAATTAGAATCAATAATTGGAAAAAAGATAGATTCGATTAACATTATTGGCGGTGGAAGTAATATAGCTTATTTAAATCAATTAACGAGTACCTTATCGAACAAAACGGTTTATGCTGGGCCAAGTGAGGCAACAGCAATTGGAAATATTATTGTACAAATGATTACAACTGGCTTATTGCAAGATGTTAAGGAAGGAAGACAACTCATTCAGAAATCTTTTGATATTAAATCTTATCACCCTGATATAAATGAATCTTATAAAAGTGTAGTGAACCAATATCAAACTTTTTTAGAGAAATAACCAATATCTAGATAAGGAGATGAACAAATTGAATACAGGGGAAGTAATAAGGGCATATGAATTGGCAAAAGAACGATATGCGAAAATAGGAGTAGATACAGATCAAGTGTTAAAAGAACTTGAAAAAATCAAGCTTTCCATTCATTGTTGGCAAGGAGATGATGTAAAAGGTTTTTTATTTCCTGGCCAAGAGTTAACCGGTGGTATTTCGGTTAGTGGTAATTACCCAGGGAAAGCGAAAACGCCTCAACAGTTAAGACAAGATCTAAGTAAAGCTTTATCTCTTATTCCAGGTAAACATAAAGTACAACTTCATGCCATTTATGCAGATACAGATGAAAAAGTAGACTTAAATGAGTTAGAACCAAGACATTTTACTTCTTGGGTTGATTGGGCAAAAGAAGAAGGTATCGGTCTTGATTTTAATGGGACATTCTTTTCACATCCAAAGTCTGCTAGTGGTTTCACTTTATCAAGTCCAGATCAGAAAATTCGTGAATTTTGGATTGAACATGGAAGACGTAGTCGAAAAATAGCCGAGTATTTTGGGAAAGAATTAGAACAACAAAGTGTAAATAACTTTTGGGTGCCCGATGGTTATAAAGATAATCCAATAGATAAACAATCACCTCGTGAACGTTTGATAGAAGCACTGGACGAAATCATGGCTGAAGAAATAGATGAAAAATATACTATTGAAGCTTTAGAAGGTAAGCTTTTTGGTACGGGTGTTGAATCCTTTACGGTGGGTTCTCATGAATTCTATATGGCTTATGCGTTAACCCGTGGAAAACTTTGGACCGTAGATGCAGGTCATTTTCATCCTACAGAAGACCCTTCCGATAAATTTTCAGCATTCTTACCTTTTGGAAAAGGATTAATGCTTCATGTTTCTCGCCCCGTACGGTGGGACAGTGACCATGTTGTAATTTTAGATGAAGCATTAATAAGAATTACACAATCATTAGTACGTGATCAACAATTAGATAAGGTAAACATTGGCTTAGATTTCTTTGATGCGACTATTAATCGTATCGCGGCTTGGGTAATCGGTTCAAGGAATACAATTAAAGGAATTTTAATGGGTATGCTTGCGCCAATTGAAGATTTGAAAGCAGCTGAACTAGCTGGTGATTATACGAAACGTTTAGCAGTTACAGAAGCATTAAAGACCTATCCTATTGGTGCTGTATGGGATTACTATTGTGTGAAACATAATGTACCTTTAGAAGAAGATTGGTTGGCCGATGTTCAACACTATGAAAAAGAAGAATTATTTACTCGTAATTAACTAAAGGGGTGTGTTTCAATGACAAACTTTATCGATTCTCCATATGTAAAAGAGTTTTCAAAAATTACTTTCCGTTTATATGACCATGGTTGGGATGAACGAAATGGTGGAAATATCAGTTACCGCTTAACGGAAGAAGAAGTGTCTCAATACGATGATGTCCATGATGTATTACGTACTATTCCAATTGATTTTGATGGAAAAGAATTGGCTGGTATGTTCTTTTTAGTAACAGGCACAGGCCGTTATTTTAAAAATATTATTGATTTTCCTGAGAGGGATAGTGGATTAGTTCGTATTACTGAAGATGGAAAAAGTATTAATATTTTATGGGGGTTTAATGATGGTGGGAAACCAACAAGTGAATTTCCTACACATTTAATGGGACATGCAGCTCGCTTAAAAGTAGACCCAAATCAACGGGTAATCATGCATTGTCATCCAACGAATTTAATTGCATTGACCTTTACCTTTCCATTAGATGAAAAAGAATTAACCCGTACATTATGGAAAATGCAGACGGAATCTATTGTAGTATTTCCTGATGGAATTGGGATTATTCCTTGGATGGTTCCTGGAAATTCAAAGATTGGTAACGTAACAAGTGAAAAGTTGAAAGAATTTTCAAGTGTAATCTGGCCACATCACGGCATTTTCGCTTCAGGTACAACAATTGATGAAGCATATGGATTAATTGAAACGATAGAAAAGGCAGCTGAAATTTATAATATTATCCGTTCAACAGGTGGAGATATTTTACAATTGATAACAGATCAACAGCTGACTGAATTAGCTCAGGCTTTTGGAGTAACACCAAAAGAAGGTTATCTAGAAGTTTAATAAACGTAATGTATCGTTTGCTAGATTCGTAAGCATTTATTAACGAATCTAGCATATTAGAAGCATTGAAGAATTTCAATTTTTTGAAAGGAAGTTAGTTATCAGCGATCTGTAATCTGTAAATTTGATACTCATGATGTTTGTATTTGATATTGTTACAGATAAGTGCATCAGATTAAATATAGTTGAAAGCGCTTATATTGGGATTGTTTTATTTTAAAAATTAAAAATAAAATTAAATTTTAAAAATATCTTAATTTAAAACTATTAATAAAAACGATAATTTCTACAGTACCATGTTTTCATTATTTTATACAGAACCATTTTTTAATTAAACGATAGACTGAATTAGATGGAGGGGTTTTATGATTCGTAAAGCATTTGTGATGAAGGTATATCCAGACAAGCATGATGAATACGAAAAGCGGCATAAAAAAATTTGGCCAGAAATGGTGGAAGAATTAAAGAATCATGGAGCACATAACTATTCTATCTTTTTAGATAAAGAAACAAATCAATTATTTGCTTATCTTGAAATTGAAGATGAAGAAAAGTGGAGGAAAATGGCAGAAACGGATATTAACCAAAAATGGTGGACTTATATGGAAAACGTAATGGAAACCAACTCAGATAAAAGCCCTATTTCAAAAGATTTAAAGGAAGTTTTCCATATGGAATAAAAAAGGGGAGTGGGTTAAATGACAAATAAACAAAGATTTGCAGCCAAAAATGTTACAGGATGGAAAGCAACATTAGCAGTCGCAATGACAAATTACATAGAAGCTGGTTCGATTATTGCTGCTGCGAGTAGTTTAACAATGTGGCAAGCGTATTTAGATCTAGATAGTATTGAAGTGGGTCTTTTGAGTGCTTTAAGTGCAAACGCATTAGGTGCAGCAATCGGTGCTTTACTTGGAGGGTATTTAACGGATAAATTTGGTCGGAAGATTGTACTTAATTATGATTTATTAATTTATATGATTGGTGCAGCACTAATTGCAGCGTCTATTAATTTTTCAATGTTATTAATTGGAACCGTTATCATTGGGGTTGCGGTGGGTGCTGGGGTTCCTGTTTCTTGGACTTATATGTCTGAAGAATCACCAAAGGAAAAACGTGCTTATCGTGTAGGTGCTACACAGTTAGCATGGTCTATAGGACCTGCAGTAACTTTTGCTTTAGCTGTGTTATTAGCTCCATTAGATTTGCTTGGTTCTAGAATTATTTTCTTACATCTGATCGTGATTGCATTTATAATATGGTACCTTCGCAGAGGACTACCGGAATCAAAAATTTGGGAAGAACAAAAGGAAAAAGAGAAAAAGGAGGTAACAAAAGGGATAATTCAAGGCAATATTTTAAAGGAATTATTTCAACTTAAACCGAATCGTCAAGCATTAATACTTTTAATTGGTATATATTTATTTTGGAATTTGACAGCAGGAGCAATGGGATACTTTATGCCTTACATTTATGAAAGTGTAGGTGGATTAACAAATTCACAAGCAAACAGTCTACAAGCAGTATTGTGGACATTAACCGTATTAACTACTTACTGTATTTTTATGAAACTAGGAGATAAATTTAGTAGAAGAGCAATTTTTACAATTGGAGCAGTTATGGGGATTGTTGCTTGGTTAATTTTAACTTTTATGTCAATGACATGGACTACCCTTATTGCCTTTGTCTTACTTTGGGGCTCAGCAGCTGGTATCGGCGCTCAAGCGTTTTATGCGGTCTGGACAACGGAATTATTCCCAACACGATATCGAGCCACGGCACAAGGAATCATGTACTTTATCGTTCGTTCTGGAATCGCTATTTGGACATTTATCCTTCCTACTTTAATGGAAAAATTAGGATTTATTGTTGCAGGTATTGTAATGATTGGTTTCCTAATCATCCACGCAATTATTGGGATTATAATGGCACCACTTACACAAGGTAAATCCTTAAAAGAAATTGAACAAGAACGATATAGTAAGGTTGTAAAAGAAAAACAATCAGATTATGCTTCTTTTTAAAGTTTATACTATTAAATCTTAAAAAAATAAAATACAATCTGTTAGTCAATTATAGTGGCTTATCCATATGGGGAAGCCTTTTTTTATTTATAAAGAGAACATATAAATATATTTTAATAATTCGATGATGTATAAAATTTTGTGTAAGCAAATTTCTAGATAAATAAAAATAGGTAGGGTATTCTCAGATTTGCGACCAAACAAATTGAGAAAGGATGACCCTACCTATGTCTAGTAGTATACCTA
>NZ_JAOUSE010000065.1:0-14432 GCF_025660415.1 Pallidibacillus thermolactis | reverse complement strand
ACTTTAAAGGAGTTGGCCGGATTTTAAAAAAGATAAATTTTTTATCAAGAGAGTACCCTAAAATAGTGAATTCGCTTTCATTGTTAGGGAGAAAAAAACTGCCCACAAATACTTGACTCAATCATTTAATAAATATTTATTGAAAAACAATAAAATGTCGTTTATAATCAATAACATCCCAATGATGTGAGGTGTTCAATATGGAACGAGCGTCAACGCTCTTATTAAAAATGGCAGTTTTTCTGTTAGCCAGTCCCGCGATTGCTTTCATCCTATTAGGATTACCCTATTTAATCCAAAACCCTTTTAACACGACTTATGCCCATATACTCTATCCCATTGTCATCGGCATCTCCTTAACAATGATCCCATTTTTCTTTGCGTTATACCAGGCTTATAAGCTATTACATTATATTGACAAAAGGCAAGCATTCTCACAAATTTCTGTTTATGCTCTAAAGAAAATTAAATGTTGTGCATGGTTCATTAGTGGTATTTATATTGTTATTTTGCCTTTTTTATACTTTGTTGCCAAATTGGATGATGCGCCTGGAATCATGGTTATTGGGATGGTTGTCGTTTTTGCATCGTTTCTTATTGCTGTCTTTGCAGCCCTTTTACAAAGACTGTTACAAGAAGCAGTAGATATAAAAACTGAAAATGATTTGACAGTCTGAGGTGATATTATGGCCATTATTGTAAATCTTGATGTGATGTTAGCAAAACGAAAAATGAGTGTGACAGAGCTCTCAGAGAAGGTTGGCATTACAATGGCAAATATCTCAATATTGAAAAATGGCAAAGCAAAAGCGATTCGCTTTTCAACTTTGGATGCGATTTGTAAGGCATTGGATTGCCAGCCTGGGGATATTTTAGAGTATAGAAGTGATAAAGAAGTATAACCTTTGATCTTATCCATGGGACTGTCCAAAATAGTAGAATTTGAAGTAGATATGGCGGATAGGCGGTACGAAAAAGATTTTTCTGTGTGCAGAAACAGTAAAGCATTATCAGAGTCCAGCCCGAACATTATAAGCTTTTGTAACAAAAGCGTTGGATGCGCGTCCGCCAAAACCAAAATATTAGTACTTAATTTCTGGATAGTCCCATGTTTTTATAAAAAGGCAAAAAAGATAGCGTTAAGATCCATTATGATCTTCGTATAAATCGACAAAAAGTTCCCCATCCGAACTAACTTGTGCTAAAAATACCTCATCCGTATTCGTAGCGCCTTGTTTTCGTATTTCTTTCATTAACCATTCCTCGGTGTAGCCTAATGTAGCTAAATTTTTATATAAAATTTGTCCATCTACAATAAGTAAAGTTGGCGCCTTTTCTTGTTTTAATACCATTTTTAACATTTGTGGAGTTACAGGCTGTTGGGATGTTTTTTTCAACACACTAAGTTGCCCATTCGTTTCTAAAATTGCGATTTCTACATCAGAAATCTTAAAAATATTTTTCTCGCGTAAAAGAAGCATGAGTTCTTCAATGGATAAAAATACTTTTTTCATGCTTTTTTCAAGGATCTCTCCATTTTTTATGATAATTGTAGGCTTACCATCAATAAGTTGCTGAAATGTTCTCGATTTTAAACTGATTATAGCTAAGATGAATGGTATAAGTCCCCAAATAAGTAAGGAAGTGATTCCGTTTATAATTCTCACATTTTGATCAAAAGACATTTCTGCCGCAATTGAACCAATAGTAATACCGACAATATAATCAAAAAAGGTAAGTTGGGATACTTGTCGTTTTCCCATTAATCGAGTCAATAAAAGCAACACGATAAAGGAAATGAGGGAACGAATAACGATAACGATTAGTTCGGGCATTTTTAAACCCCCTGAGTTTTTATGTAATCTTTTCTTAGTATAGGTAAAAATAATCGTGAACATTCACGATAAAAGGTGGGACGGAAAGATGTTAAAAAAAATTATAGGAATGTTTGTGATTGTACTTATACTTTCGGGGTGTTCAAATTTAATAGGTAAAGAGGAATTTACCAATGCATTAGATCAACTTGAACATTCGATGGAACAAAAAGAATGGAGACAGTTGAAAAGCCAGGGGAATGATTTGCTTAATATCTATGATGCCAATAAATGGAAATTACAATTAATCGGGGTTGAACAAGAGTATGAAGAGTTATATGAAACGATTCATAAACTACTTGTTGCTATTGAAGAAAAAGATATAACTGAAACAAAAATTCAACTAGCAACGATTAAAACGATAATTACAAATATGTATTCATTATAAGGCATATCTAAATAAAATATGATTAAGTAAGAAATTTGAGAGGAATTTATTTTATGTTGGGGGGATATCGTTAAAAATACTTAGACTTATTTTATTTATCATTATAGTGGCATTACCCATTTATAGCTTGTTAACTGGTGCACCTGGGGTAATAATACCTTATACATTGTTATTCATAGGGATAATGCTTTTAGTTACTGGGATTACTGAATTTCAAAAACGAAAGGCAAATACCTTTTCTTATAGCTGGATTCAACGTTTTTGTTTCAATCTATATTTTATTGAGTTAACGGGTGCGTTTGTTGAAGAAGACTTGTAACGAAGGGTTGGCGGCGAATTCAGTGGCGAAAGCAAAAGCTTTTGTGCTGAAATCGTAAGCATCGAGCACACGAGCCATAAGACCACGTCAACGTTCATGTTCGTTTAAGGTGACTGATGCTGTTCCTTTGAATGGGCGTCCGCCATCATACCTATCAATAAACATAGCATCAGACTTTCCCGTTTTACGGACAGTTCATACTGTTTGTGATTTATCAAAATCTAATATTTTGTGAATTCGTCTGGCTATCACCTTCTCCTCATTTTTTGTAGAAATTGCAGGAATAATTGAATTAACACTTTACTATACAGTATACTTGACTGGATAAGAAATTTTCGTTTTTTTTTTCGATAAATTTAAGTGGTATAGGGGGAGAAGTGAATGGTTGAAAGTATAGTATTAGGAGATGTGATTTTTCAGTTCTTTATTTTTTTAATTTTCGTTTCCATCATCTGGTTGATTATTTCGATTGTCAAACAAGGCAAAACAAGAAAAGTGCAATTAGATAATATCGAAAAAAAGTTAAATATGATTATGGAAAAATTAAAGAATAATCAGTAGGGAGTGCTGGAGTATAATTCCAGCATTTTCAATTATGATTATTTTTTCAACAAAAAAATCTTAATAATTTGATAAAATAAAAGAAAATCAGTACCATATAAATATAGTCATCTGATGACCTTATTACTGCCGTGATCAAATGGATAGGGGATGAAAATGAAAAGATGAAATATAAACGAATTCGTACAAAAAAAATTTATGAAGAAGTTGCAGATTCAATCATAGAAATGATAAAAACAGGCCAATTAAAACCAGGTGACAAGTTAGAGTCCGTTGAAAAATTGGCCGAAAATTTTGGTGTTGGAAGGTCGGCCATTCGTGAAGCATTGAGTGGGTTACGATCGATGGGCCTTGTAGAGATGCGACAAGGAGAAGGAACTTATATAAACGGTTTTGATCCCGCAAAATTTACGTTACCGGTAAGTACGGCCTTTCTCATGAAAACAAAGGATATAAAAGAATTATATGAAGTTCGTAAAATACTTGAAGCAGGTACTGCAGGGGTTGCTGCATTAAAGCATGACAAAACAGATTTAAAATCCATTGAAAACGCTTTAAGTAAAATGGAAGCAGCAAAGGGAGATGAGGAGGCTGCCGCAAAGGCTGATATTGAATTTCATATGGCAATTGCTAATGCAACCCATAATGATCTTTTAATTCATTTAATGGGAAGTGTTTCTGATCTCATCCGTGAAACAATTAAAGAAACACGACAAGTATTATTGTACTCGGAAAATCGTCCAGAAAAATTATTGAGGGAGCATAGCGAAATTTTTAAAGCAATTAAAAAAAGAGATGAAATTGAAGCACGAATGGCGATGTACAAACATTTAGAAGGTGTTAATCAAGATTTATTAAAAGTACTAAATTAGTAGGTTATGAAGTTTTATGAAGTAGAGGTGTTGACAATGAAAGTATCGATCTTTGCTACATGTATAAGTGATATCATGTTTCCGAATGTGGCAAAAAATACAGTTGAAATTTTAGAACGATTGGGGTGTGTAGTTGACTTTCCTGCAAGCCAAACATGTTGTGGACAACCTGCCTATAACAGCGGGTATCTCCAAGAAGCTAAAAAATCTATGAAACAGATGATTCGTGCATTTGAAAATTCCGAATATGTCGTAGGTCCTTCTGGTTCGTGTGTTAGTATGATTCGTGAATATGAAAAAATATTTAAAGGGGATCCCGTATGGGAAGAACCTGCTAAATCTCTTTCAGCTAAAACATATGAGCTTACCCAATTTTTAGTAAATGTTTTAAATATTACAGATGTAGGTTCTACATTTAAAGGACGGGTAACTTATCATCCATCTTGTCATATGACTCGTTTATTAGGTGTTAAAGATGAGCCTAAAATTCTCCTGGAAAAAATTAAAGGAGTTGAATTGATTGAACTTCCTCATGCTTATGACTGTTGTGGATTTGGCGGTACTTTTTCGGTGAAAAATTCAAAAATATCGCAAGAAATGGTGAAAGAAAAATCGCAACATGTTTCTGAAACGGGAGCAGAATATTTAGTTGGCGGTGATATGGCTTGTCTTATGAATATTGGAGGTCGTATGCAACGGGAAGGGAAAGACGTACAGGTCCTTCATATTACTGAAATTCTAAATACTGTCAATTAAAGGGGTGAAGAAAAGTATGAGTTTAAAGTTAAAGGAAGTACCTTATAAACAACGAATTGAAGAAGGAATTCAAAATGACTTTGCCCGTCATGCAGTCGCTAGTGCGCAAGGTCGTTTTAGAACTGGACGTTTAACACAAGCTGAAATTTTAGGAGATTGGGAAGATTGGCGACGTTTAGGTCAACAAATCCGCTCACATACGATTGAAAATCTTGATTACTATTTAATGCAATTAAGTGAAAATGTTGCTAAGCGTGGTGGGAATGTATTTTTTGCATCAACGGCTGAAGAAGCGAATGAATATATTAAAAAGATTATCAAGCAAAAAAATGCTAAAAAAGTCGTAAAGTCGAAGTCAATGGTAACGGAAGAAATCAAGTTAAATAAAGCTATTCAAGAGGCAGGAGCAGAAGTTGTTGAGTCTGATCTTGGTGAGTGGATACTACAATTAAATGGTGATCAACCATCTCACATTGTTACACCGGCATTACACAAAGATCGTGAACAAATGCGACAAACTTTTGCGGAAAAACGTGGTTATACAGGATCTAATGATCCAGATGAGTTGGCACGCTTTGCTAGACAGCAATTGCGAGATGACTTTTTATCTGCGGATGTCGGAATTACAGGGTGTAACTTCGCTATTGCTGAATCAGGTACCATTACACTTGTGACAAATGAAGGAAATGCAGATATGGTTTATTCCGTTCCAGATACGCTGATTACCGTTATGGGAATGGAACGGGTTGTACCAACTTGGGAAGAAATGGAAGTATTAGTTAGTCTATTAACCCGTTCAGCCGTCGGTGCTAAAATTACAAGTTATATTACAGCTTATACTGGAGCACGTTCAGAGAAAGAGGTAGATGGACCGGAAGATTACCATTTAGTAATCGTTGATAACGGGCGTTCAAGCATATTAGGGACAGCTTTCCAACAAGCATTAAATTGTATACGTTGTGGCGCGTGTATGAACGTTTGTCCGGTATACCGTCACATTGGTGGTCATGCCTACAATTCTGTTTATCCAGGACCGATCGGGGCAGTGTTAACTCCATTATTAGACGGTTATGATGATCATAAAGAATTACCATACGCCTCTACATTATGTGGTGCTTGTACTGAAGCGTGTCCAGTAAAAATTCCCCTTCATGAAATGTTAATCATGCATCGGCAAGCCATTGTTGAAAAAGAAAAGAAAGCACCCTTGTCTGAAAAATTGATGATGAAATGTGTAGGAATGTGGGGAGGAAATCCAACAATCTACAACATGAGTACAAAATTGGCTCATACCACATTAAAACCTTTAGCAAAAGATGATGTGATTAAAAAGGGACCAGGACCGTTAAAGGGCTGGACAGATGTTCGTGATTTGCCTGTTCCTCCTAAACAAACATTCCGTGATTGGTTTAAAAATAGAGATAAAGGTAGTGAAACGTAATGACGGTATATAATCGGGAGAAATTCTTAAATCATATTGCCAAAAGTCTTGGTCGTCCTCGAAAAACAGAAAGGGTTCAACGCCCAAATTGGAAAGTGACACCACAAACGGAAAAATATAAAGATAAAACAAAAGAACAATTAATTGAAATGCTTACGGAACAAGCAATGGAAATAGGGGTTACTGTCAAACGGACAAAGAAAGAGGAGCTCGTCCGAGTGTTGAAGGAAGCTATTAAGGCGTATGGTGGTGAAAAAATTGTAACTGCAAAGGACGATCGTAACGTTGAATATGGATTAACGGAATTTTACAATTCTGAACCGAACTTGCAAGTACATATTTGGGATGATTCAATCGGGAAAGAAAATATACGAATTGCTGAACAAGCAGACATTGGCATTACTTTTAGCGATATAACCTTAGCTGAGACAGCAACAGTAACCATTTTTAATAATAAGGATAACGGTCATTCAATAGCCATTATGCCGAAGGATTATATTGCGATCATTCCGACAAGTACAGTCGTTCCCCGATTTACGCAAGCAGCAAGTCATATTCATAAACGGATTGCTAATGGAGAACAAATAGAAACTTGTGTGAGTTTTATCACCGGTCCAAGTAATAGTGCAGATATTGAAATGGTCCGTGTTGTTGGTGTCCACGGACCAGTACGAGCAACCTATATTTTAGTAGATGAATAACTTTGGTTTTGATAGGTTATCTCCTGTGGAGGTAACCTATTATTTTATATTGGAAGTAGCGCTATTCAAAACCATCTAAAGCACTCTCATTTCTGAACATATACTGTCTTCCATTCACTTTCATATTCATAACAAGTCCTAAAGTGACCATCGCCGTTATCAGGGCACTACCGCCATAACTAATAAAAGGTAAGGCGACACCTGTAATTGGCAATATCCCAACACTCATTCCAATATTTTGAAAAACTTGGAATAAAATATATCCCGTAATCCCAGCACCGAGATATTTTCCATAGTTTTCATGATAAGATAATGAGATGGTTACAACTTTATAAATTAATAACAAGAATAACATGATGAGAAAGGCAGAACCAATAAAACCAAATACGCTGCCGATGACAGAGAAAATCATGTCTGAATAGGCTAATGGAATCTCGGGATTATAATCCTTGGCAAATTTATATCCATTTATATTGCCAGCACCAATATGAGTTATCGATTGGATCATTTGGTGAGCAGATTGTGGATATTCCTCTGGTTTTAACCAGCCATAAAAACGACTAGCAACGTGATCAGGAAGCAGTCCTAATATATGATTGAAGAAGAAAGATTCATAACGAAAATAAATATAAACGAAGGTTGCACCCAATGTCATCGGAATCGATAATATAAAGGTGAATATCGTTCGAAAGCGAATATTTGAAACAAATACCATGCAAATAAATATAGATAAATGGGTTAACATATTTCCTAAATCAGGATAGAAAAACAATGTGATCATGATTGGTAAAAGACAAAGGACCATTTTACAGATTAAAAACAGCTCATTTCCTAAGTTATTCTTTTTATATTTATGATTGTCTAAGATTTTCGCTAAAATTATGATAAAACCGAATTTCATAAGCTCAGCCGGTTGAATAGACACTGGCCCAATAATGTACCAACCAAGAGCTCCGTTTAGTTCCTTTGAGATAGACCCTGTTAGAAAAATAATTCCAACAAGTAAAAGTAAGCAAATGAAATAAATATAGGAGGAAAAGTATTTAATCATATCTAAATCGATTATTGTTAAGATAAAAAATAGAACGATAGAAATGATATAAAATGCAACTTGCTTATATGTATAATTTTCATTCGTAAAATTCATTTCATATGCTGCCGTTAACGTCATACAGCTCATAATTGCTAGAAGGAAAATAATGAATAACAAATGGATATCTAATTTGTCCAACCATTTTTTTATCATCTGACGGCTCCTTTAATCTTTAATCGCTATTAAAGAGAAACCATGACCGAAGGCGAATTTCATTTTTAGAAATTTTTTTCTGTCATAATAATAATGTATTTTTTATGTGAAAAATACGGTCTTATTACCTAATGGTGAGACGAAATGTGATGTCATTGTCAATTTATGATTAAATACGAATGATTATTATGAAAAGAATCAAAAAAATTATTTACAAGAGAAGGAGCTGTCTGTCTAATTAGAGAAAAGTAATGGAAATTGAAGTAGAAGTGTAAATACTTGGATTCCTTATGTATGATCTATAAAGAATCCATTGGGAACAGCAAATGCTTTTGTCTGAAAGTATAAACGTCAAGTCCATGAGCCTATAGACTTGACACGCGCGGTACACCATCCCCAACGAAAAATATCCGAAGTGGTACTTATTGGAAGTAGTAAATTAATATTTTTCTATAGTTCTTAATTGAATACGGTACACTTGATATAAAAGAAATGCCACAATGGATAAGAAGGCACCGGATATGTAAGGCAGGAAAATATTTAGCGAGAATATAAGTCCCCCAAGAGGTGGACCTATGATTCTACCTAATGAGTCAAAGGAAGAAAGTAAACCAGTTATATTCCCTCGTCCAACCTTAGAGGTTTTTGTAAGCAATGCAGAAACAGCCGGTCGGATAACCCCATTTCCGATCCCAAAAATCGTTAAGTAAATGGCTGCTGTCACAAAATTATTAGTAAATAAAATTAATCCGAATCCAATAATAGATACAATAACTCCAGCTTGGATCACTTTCCCTTCGCCAAATTTTTTTGCTAACGGTCCGATGACACCACCTTGAACAATAGCACTACCGAGTCCCATGATCATAAAAATGTAGCCAATTTGCTTCGATTGTAATCCTGCTTGTTCAGCTGCAAAATAGGCGTAAGTGGCTTCTAATCCCGCTAATGATACGGAAATGAAAAATTGTAAAATAAATAAAATCGTATTCGCACCTTTAAAGGCATTCCATCTCGAAGAAGTCGTATTCGTATCTTTATGTCTTTTTTCTTTTGGGAATGATTCTTTTAATACAAATAATACAAGAAAACAAGTCATTATGGATGAAAAAGCAGCAATATAAAATGGCAAGGAATAATCGATATCAGAAAAAATCCCACCGACTGCAGGTCCGAATATAAAACCTAAACCAGTTGCTGCACCAATAATCCCCATACCTTTACTACGCTCTTCTTCTTTTGTAATATCTGCTGCAAATGCCATCGCTGTCGGCATATTGGCAGCTGAAAGGATGCCCCCAAATATTCTTGCCACAAATAACATCCATAATGAATCAGCAATAGCCATTAAGAAAAAGGATACAGCCAAACCGCTTATTCCAATCAAAAGAATCGGTTTTCGTCCTATCCGATCAGATAGTTGACCCCAAATAGGTGCAAAGATTAATTGCATAAAGGAGTATACAGCCATTAATAACCCTAATTCGGTAGGTGAAGCACCTAAATCTTCGGCATAAAAGGGGAGGACAGGAATGATGATTCCGAAACCAATGAAAACTAAAAACATGATGAAAAAAAGGACGGTTAATACTTTTTTTGTTTCCATATCTAAACCTCGTTTTATTGAAATCATTTTAAAATAATATTTTGAGAAAAGCTACTTAATTTATTTTAACTGTTTTTAAATTGTGAATTCAACTTTCATACAATAGAAAAAGAATGTGATGAAGTATTTTTAAATTTAGAAGGGATCAAAATCATTAGTCAAAGTCTCCATAATTAAAAAGCCGCTATTTTTTAGCGACTTTTAACAATTAACTTTTCAATGTTGAACACTTCATTTTCTCAGCATTTTTTACAAATGAAATCGAAAGAAGTGCTAATCCCATACAAATGGCAGCCATGAAAAATAATAAATGATACCCAGTTAAATCAACGAAATATCCCATTAACGGAGGCCCTATAATCGCAGCAAGAGAAGATACGAGATAATACATGCCAGTCCTTGTTCCGATTGCGATTTCAGTTCCTGTTGCAACGATAAATGGATAGGAGTTAATATTTATACAAGCCCAAAACATGCCACCAATAAGTAACAACATTCGTAATCCTAAAATTGAATCTACGAAATTGACACTTAAAAAAATTGAAATGAGTCCAATCAGTCCTACCATAATTACTCGTTTTTTTCCAAACTTTGCACCGAGCCATCCACTTGGAATGGCAAATAAAAGAAAACTGAATGCAAAGAATGATAATGTGAAGGAAGCCTGACCGTCGGACATCCCAAATTCATTCGTTGCAAATAAGGTAAATAATGCTTCAATTCCTTGATAAGCAACAAACCAAAAGAAAATCGCACATAAAATAAACAATGTTGATGAATTTAATTCCTTTTTCATTCGAATCTTTTGTTGTTTATCTGAAACGTCATAGCGAATGGCATCTCGATTTTCTTTAATCGATGAGGTGACAATAAATAATGCAGCTAGTAAAACGAACGCTGCCGCCCAAAAAGGTATTGTTTGATGTAAATCATACAGGAAAGCCCCGCCTGCTAAAGCTAGAATCGAGCCGACACCCCCCATAAAGTTTATGATCCCGTTAGCGGTTGTCCGTTTACTTTCCACTGTGATATCGGGCATCAGTGCAATAGTTGGTGATCGGAAAATCGCCATTGTGATATTTAAAGCGAGCATGAATAGAATCAAGGTAAGTAAGTTAAAATGCAGTGGCACTAAAACGACAAAAACAGCAGCCAGTGGCATTCCCAATATTAAATACGGCATTCGTTTACCAAATCGAGTGTTCGTTTTATCACTGAGATTACCAATATAAGGTTGTAAAAAAAGCGCAATATAGTTGTCCATCGTCATTAAAAAACCAATTAAGGCAACATTGTTAGGGATAAATTCTTCTAGAAATAAGGGGACAAAAGCGTTGTATAAAGCCCAAGTGAGACTAATACTTAAAAAACCAAATCCAAGGAGCCAAGTTTTCTTCATTCATTTTCTCCCTTCTATATCATCGTTAGGTTTATTATAATTTTAATATTCAGAAAATAACACCTGTTTTAATGAAAAAAGAATATTCATTTTTGTAAGAGTGGTTCTGTTATACTTTAACCAATCGAAAACAAGCGAACCAAAAATGGACCGCTTGTTTTCAGAAGACATTATAAAATTGGTGAGAGCAACCGTGAAATGGACTCCTTAAAACGTATGATTAATGGTCTTTGTAAATATTGGTCATAAGTGAGTCGACGCGATTTCTTAATATCTTGTTCAAATATATGAACTAAACGTTTTGCCGTTTGACTATCATAGATGAATGCATTTACCTCAAAGTTTAATTGAAAGCTTCGGACATCAATGTTTGCTGTCCCTATTGATGCTGCTAAATCATCAACTACAATCATTTTAGCATGGATAAAGCCATTATCATATATATATACGTTGGCTCCAGCTTCTAACAGCTCCCCAATATATGATAGCGTTGCCCAATATACAAATAGATGGTCTGGTTTGTTCGGAATCATAATATTTACTTCAACGCCAGATAAGACCGCAATACGTAAGGCATCTAAAATACTATTATCTGGAATAAAGTATGGTGTTTGAATATAAATCGATTTTTTTGCTAACGAAATCATTTTTATGTAGCCATTTTTTATATGCTCGTATTGGGAGTCTGGACCGCTCGTTACAACTTGAATTGGAATTTTTCCTTTTTGAGTGATGTTTGGAAAGTATTTTGGATCATAATAGATATCATTTCGGTCAGAAGCTTGATTCCAGTCTAATATAAAACGAATTTGTGCCGCATGGACTGCCGTACCTTCAATTCGTAAATGGGTGTCACGCCAATAGCCGAATTTTTTTACTAATCCTAAATATTCATCTCCGACATTAAAACCACCGAGATAGGCGATTTTTCCGTCAATAACAACAATTTTTCTATGATTTCGAAAATTGATTCGTAAATTGACGAGGGGAATTTTTGAAGGGAAGAAAATTTCCACATATCCTCCCGCTTTTTTCAATTTATTGAACGCTCTTTTTTTAATTCTCCGTGACCCCATTTCATCGTATAACACTTTAACTTCTACGCCTTCTTTTGCTTTTTTTGTCAGTAAATCAATTAGCTTCGTCCCTAATTGATCGTCACGAAAAATGTAATATTGCAGGTGAATATGATGTTTTGCTGCTTCTATATCCTTAAACAAAGCATGGAATTTTTCTTTTCCATCGGTAAAGATATCAAGTTTATTGTCGTTCGTAATTAATGCATGATTATTTGATAAAAATAAATACATCATATCACGATATTTTTCCAGTTCTTTGCTTAGAGGATGATATTGTTGATTTTTTAAAGTATTTTTTTGCTTTTGTATTAAATCATCTAACCCAATTTTCTTTAGGTCTTCCCAAACGAATAATTTTTTACGCTTCAAATTTTGTCCCAGTGTTAAGTAAAGTACAAAACCGAGTAAAGGGATAAAGAAAAGCACGAGTAACCAAGCCCATGTTGAGCTTGGATTTCTACGTTCAAAAAAGACGACAATCGATGCGAAAATAAAGTTTAAGAAAAATATGGACGTAATAAATACAGTTAAAAAACTCATATAAGTAACGCCTTCCTATTGATAATGATAATAGGTAGAACTGATAAAAATAATTATTTGAAAATAAAAATTAGGATCGTGCAGTTGCATTTATTCAGTACACTCAATCATTATATAGCATATTCGTCATAAATGAAAACAAATAGAAATGAGTGTCGTTAAATTGAAAGATTATGCTTATTTTTACGTCGGTTCTTTTAATTTATTTAAATTTTATTTAAATTTAAATAAAATTTTGTTATAATACACTTTAATAAATGACTAGATATACGTAATACTTTTTTAATATAATAATTAAGACGATGATGCCCTGTATACAATTTATTTTATTTTTCAAGTGGAAATGAGGTTGAAAGCAGTGTCAATTCTTTCTCAAAACCAAACCGATCACGAAAACGATAAATTGATTGTGATCGTCAAACAAATTATGGAATACATTTCCAATTTATATAATCATGTTTTTATTAAAAGTACAAAAGACGGAAAAATTAATTTTGTAACATCTAATATCAAGTCCGTATTAGGGTATCAAGAAAATGAATTATTAAACAAAAATTTACAAGATTTAGTCCATGAAAATGATTGCAAACAGTTGCTTGATTTATTCAATGGACGGGTTTCACAACACTTTTATAAAATAACGTTACGATTAAAGAAAAAGGATGGGATATATTTACCGATCATACTCATTATTAATCCGATAATAAATCAAGTAAAAAACATTAAAGAATATTTTTATGTGATTAAAGAAATGCATATTACACAAGTAGATAATTTATTACAAAGTGATAAAATGGCATTAATCGGTCAACTTGCTGCTGGAGTTGCCCATGAAATCCGTAACCCATTAACTTCGTTGAAAGGTTTTATTCAATTAATGAAATCGGATACGAAACTGAATATGGATTACTTAGAAATTATGGAAAGTGAAATTGATCGGATTGATACGATTTCTAATGAATTAATGGCATTTGCTAAACCATCGCCGAAGGATTATCAATTACATAATTTACAATCTATTTTTGAAAATTGCATGACTTTATTGGAAAGAGAAGCGATTCAGCGAAAAATAAAAGTTGTTCGAAAGTTTGAAGACGAACAAGTTTATGTCTATTGTGATGATCAAAAGATCAAACAAGTCATAATTAACTTAGTAAAAAATGCTATAGAAGCCATGGAAAAACCAGGTTGTTTAACGGTTCAACTTCAGAAAAAAGACGAATTTGGCATGCTATCCATCCAAGATGAAGGAACCGGGATACCAAAAGATTTATTAGAAAAACTTGGTCAACCATTTTTTACAACTAAAACAAGCGGTAATGGACTTGGGCTTATGATGTGCTATAAAATTATTGAAGAACATCATGGGAAAATCCATGTTGAAAGTGAATGGGGAGTAGGTTCCACATTTACTATTTATTTACCGACAAGTCCAACTCAATAATACCATACGTATAATTTATTTTTCTTTTGGAATTATTTTTATTTATACATAATATTATACAAAACAAAAACTCGCAAATTGCGAGTTTCAGCTTGTAGACAAAGTCCCTAACTAGTGGCCAAATCTACAGGCTTTTTTTGTATAATAGGGATAGAATTCTTGGTTAACGGGGGAAATTTAGGATGTTATCGAAGCGTACAGACAAT
>NZ_JAOUSE010000064.1:0-14834 GCF_025660415.1 Pallidibacillus thermolactis | reverse complement strand
CTGGACATGGAAAAGACCATGTCCAGCCTAAATAAGATAAGAATCTTAGAAAATGATGAGCAAAAAAAGACAAATCCCAACTCAAATGAAGCATTTGAGTTGGGGTTTGTCGACAGTCTGAGCCTACCTATATAATAGGTAGGCTTATTTTTATTAACGATTTGTTCTAGGTTCAGTTCTGGATAATTCAACATTCGGTTTGAATAGTAAACCAAGGTTAATTAAACCAGCGATACCGACTAGACTATAAATAATTCTTGATAACATTGAATCATAACCACCAAAAATAGCTGCAACTAAATCAAATCCAAATAATCCAATTAGTCCCCAATTGATTGCACCGATAATGGTTAATGCTAATGCAATTCGTTGTAATCCACTCATGTGTGTATCCTCCTTTTTGAAAAAGAATTTATCTAGTTATAGAATGAGGATAATTAAACAATTCTATGCACCCGATTAAAAAATTTGTCATTTAAGTTATATGTTTTAAAATCTTAAGAGGGGTATAATAGATGCATATAGAGGAGGTCCATGCATGAGAAATTTTGAATTTTATAATCCGACTAAATTAATATTTGGAAAAGGTCAAGTCGAAAAGTTGCGTTATGAAGTACCGAAATATGGAAAAAAGGTATTACTTGTATATGGTGGAGGCAGCATTAAGCGTAATGGCCTTTATGATCAAGTGGTGAAAATTTTAAAAGAAATCGGCTCAGAAATTTTTGAGTTGCCAGGTGTTGAGCCAAATCCAAGAATTTCAACCGTACGTAAAGGAGTCGATCTTTGCAAATCAGAAGGCATTGAATTTTTATTAGCTGTCGGTGGAGGTTCTGTTATAGATTGTACAAAGGCAATTGCTGCCGGTGCCAAATATGATGGAGATCCATGGGATTTTGTAACGAAAAAAGCTTTCCCAAGTGATGCTTTACCTCTTGGAACTATATTAACATTAGCTGCTACAGGTTCTGAAATGAATGCGGGTTCTGTTATAACAAATTGGGAAACAAATGAAAAATATGGTTGGGGTTCAGAGCATGTTTATCCAAAATTTTCAATCCTCGATCCTGTCAATACATTTACAGTGCCGAAAGACCAAACGGTATACGGCATAGTGGACATCATGGCCCATGTATTTGAACATTATTTTCATCTTGATGAAAATACACCTTTACAGGACCGGTGGTGTGAATCCATTTTACAAACAGTGATTGAAACTGCTCCAAAATTAATAGAGGACCTGGAAAATTATGAATACCGGGAAACAATTCTTTATTGTGGAACAATGGCATTAAATGGAATGGTATCCATGGGGTTTGAAGGAGATTGGGGGACTCATGATATCGAGCATTCTGTATCTGCGATTTATGACATTCCACACGGTGGTGGACTGGCGATCTTATTCCCGAATTGGATGAAACATAATTTGTCAGTTAAGCCAGAACGATTTAAACAATTAGCAATTCGTGTATTTGGTGTGGATGCAACAGGTAAAACTGATGAAGAAGTAGGGCTTGAGGGAATTCATAAACTTCGAGAATTTTGGAATTCCATAGGTGCACCAAGTCGACTTGCAGATTATGGTATTGACGATCAGAAAATGGACATGTTAGTTGATCGAGCGATGCGAGAAGGTGGCCCAGGTGTATTTAAAAAGTTAACCGCCGAAGATGTTGAAGCGATTTATCGTGCATCGTTATAAACATGAAAACTTATTCGTTCGTTAAATCTTAAAAAAAAATTCACTGATTGTTTACCATCCATCCCTTGCCAATCTTACTTTATTGAGATAAAGTTAACAATATAAAAAAGTTATTGGAGGTTTAAAATGACTCATATCCAATTTGATTATTCAAAGGCTTTGGCATTTTTTGGAAAACATGAAATACAACAACTACAAAGTCAAGTCAATGTCTCACACAATGCTTTACACGAAGGTACGGGAGCAGGTCATGATTTTCTTGGTTGGATTGACTTACCTGTGAACTACGACAAAGAAGAATTTGCTCGCATTTTAAAAGCGGCTGATACAATCAAAAACAATTCGGATGTGCTACTTGTTATCGGTATTGGTGGTTCATACCTCGGCGCTCGTGCTGCAATTGAAATGTTGAACCATAGTTTTTACAATTCCTTACCGAAAGAAAAACGCACTACACCACAAGTTATTTTTGTTGGTAATAATATCAGTTCTACATATATTTCTGATGTGATTGATTTATTGGAGGACAAAGACTTTTCCATTAATGTAATCTCTAAATCAGGAACAACGACTGAACCAGCTCTTGCGTTTCGGATTTTCCGTAAATTGCTTTTAGATAAATATGGAAAAGAAGAAGCAAAACAACGGATTTTTGTGACAACCGATAAGCAAAAAGGTGCATTAAAAACGTTAGCTACGGAAGAAGATTATGAAACTTTTGTAGTTCCTGATGATATCGGTGGTCGTTATTCTGTTTTAACAGCTGTTGGCCTTTTACCAATTGCCGTTAGTGGTGTAAATATTGAAGAAATGATGGCAGGTGCTGCAAAAGCTCGTGAAGATTTCTCTAGTCCTAATTTAGAGGAAAACCTTGCATATCAATATGCAGCGATCCGTAACATTCTTTACAACAAAGGGAAAACGATTGAAATGCTCATTAACTACGAGCCTGGTCTGCAATATTTTGCTGAATGGTGGAAACAATTATTTGGTGAAAGTGAAGGTAAAGACCAGAAAGGGATTTTCCCAGCTTCTGCCAACTTCTCAACCGATCTTCATTCTTTAGGACAGTATGTACAAGAAGGTCGTCGTGATATCTTTGAAACCGTAATTAAAGTTGACAAACCTCGTCATGATATCACGATTGAAAAAGAGAAAGTTGATTTAGACGGATTAAACTATTTAGCTGGAAAAACCGTTGATTTTGTGAATACGAAGGCATTCGAAGGAACGGTTTTAGCTCATACAGACGGACAAGTTCCAAACTTGATTGTTACGATACCAGAAATGGATGCTTATACATTCGGTTATTTAGTTTATTTCTTTGAAAAAGCATGTGCGATGAGTGGATACTTATTAGGTGTGAATCCATTTGACCAACCAGGAGTAGAAGCGTATAAAGTAAATATGTTTGCACTACTTGGCAAACCTGGTTTTGAAGATAAGAAAGCAGAGCTAGAGAAAAGATTGTAATTTTCAATAATATTGTGAAATAGCGAGTCTATGTTGACTCGCTATTTTTGTGAACTACAAATCATACAAACATTTAAAGTCATAGGAAATGTCTTTTTAAGTAGTGAAAACGACAAAGCGTCAGAAATTGAGATCCTCAAAAGTTATTAACAACATTATGTTTATGGAACGGATTTTTACTCACATTGATCATTATCGCGGGAAATGATCAATAGCTCATCACTATTTTGTAATATTGTATCTAAAGGAGGGAGCATTTTTGTTCGATCCTCCCGTTTTATCCCGAGTAATATTTTTTCCTCTTCTAAAAAAACTTGACTTACTGATGCAAATGTTTGACCAGCAAAGGCATGCTCTTTTACTAGTTGAATGCGTGCACCACTATGTAAATCAACTAAATCTAATAAGGCATTTGAGATACCAGGTGAATACATTGCGTGTTGCATAACTGAACTAATTAATTTATTTGATTCGATAATACCGTCAGCTCCAGCTCTTTTCGCATTTATTATTTGTTCAGAAGTCAGGATTTCTGCAATACAAAAAATGTCAGGTGCCACTCCTTTAATGGCTACAATAAATAAAATGGTATTCATATCTGCATTTAACTCTGTTCTTGTAGGATCAGATGTTATTAAAATCAGGGAAGCTTCTTTTATATTTGCTTTTAATAATACTTCATCAGTAGCTGCATTTCCTTTTACAAATAAAATATTACTTTCCTTTGTAAAGGGGTTTTCTTTTAAATTGGAATCAATAAGTACGATCAATTGATTTGGATGGATTTCTTTAAAACATTTAATCATTTCCTTTGTCCGTTCATTCCAACCTACAATGATAAAATGATCTTTCCAGTTCACTTTCATTTCCCCCTTTCCAACGGCACTCTGTTTTTTTACAGTAGATGAAGAAAGTGCTACAAAATAAGCAGCTACAATCCCTGCACCAATAAAAATTAGTATAATGGCCACCAATCTTCCCTCTATTGTTCCAGGAACATAGTCACCATAGCCAATCGTTGATGTTGTAATTATTGCCCACCATACGCCATCAAAAATAGTTGGAAATTGATCTGGCTCGATATAGTGTATTATCGTTCCGAAAAAAAGGATGACAATTATTACAATGAATAGTAGTCGTAGTAAATATGGAAACCTAAGAAACCAACGATATATGGAAACCATATATAACCCCCTAATGAAAAATGCGATATAAACATTATTGACGTAACCAATTGATCTAAAACATGATCGCTTGTGGTTTGGTATTTACGTTGACCTACTAAAAATAAATAGGATAATTGAGCATATCGTAAAAGACAGAGAGTTTATTGTTGATGAGCCTGATTATTTCTTTGAATAAGATCAACCATAGAATTTCAAATTTCCATGTTGTTACTTAGACAGATTTTGATGCTAATCGAATTTTTATAACCTTTGACTTTATTATTTATCTCTTATAAGATTTAACTAAAATTTTTAGAAAGCATACGATATTGTAATAAAGGCTTACAGTCGGATGTCTTCTTACTAAAGAGGTGGAACAAGCATGCATGTGATCGACTTACATTGCGACGCGTTATGGAAATTAGCCGAACATAAAGGAAAGTTAACATATCGTAATTCAAAAGAACTGGACACAAATTTGACTCGTTTACAAGAAGGGAAAGTAAAGGTGCAAGCCTTTGCGATCTTTTTAGAACCGGATATTAAATCCGATCAAATGTTCCAAGCTGCCTTGGAACAAGTGGACTATTTTTATGTAGAGGTATTAGCAAAAAATCCCGAAATGAAGCATATTAGAAAATGGTCTGACTTTGATACGATAGAGGATGGAGAAATCGGTGCCTTTTTAACTCTGGAAGGTGTTGATGCAATAGGAAATGATTTAACTAAGCTTCGCACGCTTTATAATCTTGGTGTCATGTCTGTTGGACTAACATGGAACTATGCTAACCTAGCTGCGGACGGAGCAAGTGAACCGAGAGGTGGGGGACTGACAAGTTTCGGTAAGGAAGTTGTGAAGTTAAATAATGAATATGAAGTATTCACGGATGTTTCACATTTATCAGAACGGGGATTTTGGGATGTGATGGAGTTGGCGGATTTCCCGATTGCAAGTCATTCGAATGCGAAGGCCATATGTAACCATAAAAGAAATTTAACTGATGAGCAAGCAAAGGCAATGTTTGAAAGAGGTGGGATGATTCATGTTGTATATAATCCACCGTTTATTAAAGAAAATGGTAAAGTTTCCATCGATGATTTAGTAAAACATATTGAACATTTTTGTGAATTAGGTGGCGTTAATAAAATTGGACTTGGTTCAGATTTTGACGGTATTGAAACAAAGGTCAAAAATCTTGAAAATGCAGCAATGACACAAAACTTGATACTAAAACTTTTAAAATATTATAAAGAGGATGAAGTAAAAGGATTTGCATATCAAAACTTTTTAAATCATAGACCAAAAAGTAGGGGCTGAGCAATTACCCCTTCTATTTTTTATGGGACAATTTTCGGTATTTACCTATTCGTTACACGAAATCTTTCTCTCATTGTAAAATTAGTAGAATAAATATAGGTAACAAGACTTAAAGCACCTCCTTAAAATTAGTATAAAATAGTCCGTGTATAATATTAAAAACATTCAAAAAATATAGTATTGTTTTAGTAGGTTAGTCATAGTAGTGAGCGACAATGGAGAAAAAATGAAGGAGGGCTATAAAGTGAAAAAAATGTTGAAAATCCTATTATCGATTTTATTGATTGCATCTTTTCTTCCAACAAAACAAGTTCTTTCACAAACAAAGGAAGAATCAGACGTTGAACTGTGGAATGTCCTTAAACCGCTTAGTACAACTGTAACATTTTTAAATACTGGTGCCCATCCCGATGATGAAAGAAGTGATTTCCTAGCTTATTTATCAAGGGGTCTCGGTGTTAAAACAGCGAGTTTAATTGCGAATCGGGGAGAGGGTGGACAGAATGAAATTGGAACAGAATTAGGTGATGCTCTTGGTATTATTCGTTCCAATGAAATGATTGAAGCAGCAAAAATAACAGGTGTGAAGGCTTATCATTTAAGTGAAACAACATCAGATCCAATCTATGATTTTGGATTTTCCAAATCTCCTGAAGAAACCCTTCAAAAGTGGGGTGAAGAGCTTACTTATGAACGATTTATCCGCTTTATACGAACGTATAAACCTGATATCGTTATGCCCTCATTTCGGAATGTAGATAGCCAACATGGACACCATCGAGCAATATCCATTTTATCATTACAAGCATTTGAAGATGCCGCAAATCCAAATATTTTCCCAGAACATTTGCAAGAAGGGTTAACACCTTGGCAAATTAAAAAGGTCTATTTACCAACCGATTCCAGTTCTAATCCTAAGAAATCTACTTCCATTGAAATTGGTATTTATGATCCGATTTACAAAATGACATATCCTCAACTAGGTGAACAATCCCGATATATGCACAAGAGTCAAGGAATGGGAGAAGATATCCCTGCTGAGCCCCGACAAGTTCATATTGAACTAGTTAAAGCTGTTGATTCGTCCAATCATCCCGAATTATTTACCGGCATCCCATATGACTTTATGGAATGGGCAGAGCTTATACCACAAAATGACTTAAAAAATCAATTAAAAAAATTACAAAAAGACTTAAATCAAATCATTGAACTTTATCCAAATCGTGAAGAGATCTTACCAAGTCTACAAAAATCATTAAAAGATGTGGAACGTTTAATAAGTAAAGTTGAAAAAGCCCATTTAGAAGAAGATACAAAAACGGATTTGCTTCACAAATTAAAAATGAAAGAACAACAGTTGAAAGATGCAAGTTTTGTTGCATCGAGTCTTGATGTGAAAACAACAATCAATACGCATATACTAACCCAAGGAGAAAAGGCAACTGTCAAAATGACCATTTCGAATAATGGAAATAGGGATATTCATCATGTTGAAGCTTCTCTTCTCTTACCAGAAGGGTGGGAAAATAGTGGTACACAAAAAATTTCAACATTAAAACGAAATAAATCCGAAACAATTAAGTTTAATATACAGGTTCCTCCTAACGCCAAATATTTTGATCCATATGGAGAACCCGTTATTAAAAGTAAAATTAAGTTTAAGGAAAATGGCTATACAACTGAATCGATACTAGACCTTGAGGAAACAGTTGCGGTTTTACCGGAATTGAGTGTAACATTAGATCCGCAAAATGTTGTGGTAAACACGGTAGATGTACAAGAAACCATACCGGTAACTGTAAAAGTGAAGAATTATGATGAAGATGCTAAAAAAGTGAACGTCAGCTTAAAACTTCCAGAAGGTTGGTCAAGTACTCCTGTTGAAAGCGAAATCTCTCTGACAAAACGATTTGAAGAAAAAGAGACTACCTTTAACTTAACTCCACCGAAAGATATAAAATCAAGCAATTTTATAATTGAAGCACAAGCAACAGCAGACGAAAAAACTTATAACACTAATGTTCAAGAAATTTCTTATAAACATATTAAAGATTCATATTATCAATACCCAGCTAAGATTAACGGAGTTGCTTTTGAATTATTTAAACCTAACCAACTCAAAATTGGGTATATTGAAAGTGGTTTCGACAAAGTGGCCGATTATTTAATCAATGCTGGTTTTGACGTAACTAAATTAACAAAGGATGATTTAGCAACAGGAGATCTCTCACAATATGATACGATTATCACTGGTATTCGTGCATATTTATCTAGGGATGACTTAGTCGAAAACAACGACAGATTATTAGAGTACGTTAAAAATGGGGGGCATGTCGTTGTTCAATATCATAAAACAGGTGAAAGATTTGAAGGACAGGCACCATATCCAATTAAAATTGGCAGCCCGTCGATTCGCTGGCGTGTTACAGATGAAACTGCCCCAGTCGAGGTAATGAAACCGGACCATAATCTGTTACATACTCCAAACGAAATAACTGAAGCGGATTGGGAGAATTGGGTCCAAGAAAGAGGTTTGTATTTTCCAAGCGATTGGGATGAGAATTATGAAACCTTGGTAAAGATGGGAGACCCTGGAGAAGAGTATTTTGAAAGTGGTATTTTATTAGCTGAATATGGAGAAGGAACCTATTTATATACAAGTTTAGTATTTTATAGACAAATGGAAAACCAAGTGCCAGGGGCTTACAGAATATTTGTGAATTTAATCAGTTACGGAGCAGAGTAATATATATGTAATAAGGCTCATTGGTTAATGGGCCTTGTTTTTAGTTTGAAAAGTAATTTTGGAAGTAAGGTGATATAAAGTTAATATTCTAAAAATATTGACTTATCAATTTATTAAGAATAAAATTCCTTTAGTTAGTTACTATAACGAAATAACTCTATTGCTTTCTATAAATATTCCAAGATTAATAAAGTGATTCATTAACTAATATGATAGTTATGTACCAATTACTTTCAACCGAATTGAGGATTGTCGATGCAAGTAAGCAATTGTGTTATAGGGAATGGGATAGGTAGTGGACTTAGATTAAATGGGAAATTTATATGAAACGTTCAGCTGCAGCAGAAATTAGCTTTATGATGATTGGTGCTGAAGCAAAAAGTGGGATGAATATGAGGGGATGTAATCCAGGTCATTTCGAAATATCAACAGGTTGAATATGTTTGAAGGTTCGGTTCATTCCTCCTCGTGATTTGAGGCATATACCGGGTACCACGCATAGTTAAATAACGCTTTAGTTAATTAAGCTGGTTTGTATGGACAGTTTATCTAGCATTCGAACATATCCGTCAACCGGCATTTATAAAATAGAAAATGGGAGGGGTTTATGTGAGAAAAAAAAGTCTTTTTAGTATTTTAATTGTTTTGTTTATGCTTTTTGTAACCGCTTGTAGTAGTTCGAATGAAAACAAAAGCAATTCTTCGTCTCCATCAGGAAATCTTGTGATTTATACAGCACGGGATCAAACCGTTGTTGATAAAGTAAAGAATATGTTTAATGAAAAGTATCCTGATATTCAAGTGGATGTGCTAACAATGGGAGCACAAGAAATTTTAGAACGTGTTCGAGCAGAAAAAACAAATCCACAAGCAGATTTTTGGTGGGGTGGAACACAGTCTGCCTTTATGCAAGCGGCTGAGGAAGATTTATTAGAACCTTATAAGCCTAGTTTTGATGAGGCAATTAAACAGGAATATAAAGATGCAGAAGGTCGTTGGTACGGTGAAATGTTATTGGCAGAAGTAATCATGTACAACAGTGATGTTTTATCAAAAGAAGAAGCTCCACAAGATTGGGATGAATTGTTGGATCCAAAATGGAAAGATGAAATCATTATTCGTGGAGTACTACCGTCCGGCACAATGAGAACGATTTACTCGGCGATGATTTATCGTCAAGATCCTAATGATCCTGAAAAAGGGTTTGAATGGTTAAGAAAATTAGATGCAAATACGAAAGAATATGCCCAAGATCCTACGAATTTATATTTAAAATTAGCACGTCAAGAAGGCACAGTATCTTTATGGAACTTGCAAGATATTTTGATTCAAAAGTATTCCAACAACCAACCGTTTGATTATGTTTATCCAACAAGTGGTGCCCCAATATTAGTTGATGCAGTAGGTCTTGTGAAGAACGCTAAAAACCTAGAAAACGCTAAGTTGTTTTATGAATTTTTGTTTGATAAAGAAACGATAACACAACTATCAAAAGATTTATACCAAATCCCATCTCGTACAGATATCGATCCTTCTACAATGCCAGAATGGTATCAAAAGTTAGAATTGAAAGAACTCAAGTTAGATTGGAAGGTAATGTCTGAAAACGAAATGAAATGGATGGAATATTGGGACGAAAATATTAAAGGTCAAAATTAGAATATAACAGGGTGAATCTACACCCTGTCCTACATAAGCGAGGTGAAATGTTTGAAAAGCGTAAAACTTGATCATGTTTACAAAATGTTTGGAAATGCTAAAGGTGTTAAAGATATCAATCTTGATATCCAGTCAGGTGAATTTTTCACCTTTTTAGGCCCAAGTGGATGTGGAAAAACAACAACGCTTAGAATGATTGCAGGATTTTACTTCCCTACACGGGGAAAAATTTATTTCGACCAGCAAGATGTTACGACATTACAACCTAATAATCGAAATATAGGTATGGTTTTCCAAAACTATGCATTATTTCCTCATATGACTGTGTTTGAAAATATCGCCTTTGGATTACAAGTACGTAAACGATCGAATGCAGCTATTAAGGAAAAGGTGAATAACGTACAAAAACTTGTTCACTTAGATGGTTATGGTTCTCGTAAAATCACGGAACTTTCTGGAGGACAGCAACAGCGTGTTGCATTAGCTAGAGCACTAGTCATTGAACCGGATATATTACTCCTCGATGAACCATTATCTAATTTAGATGCCAAGCTCCGCGAGGAAACTAGAGTTGAAATTAAAAGATTACAAGTAGAATTAGGAATTACAACTATATATGTAACCCATGACCAGCATGAAGCAATGGCAATGTCTGACCGAATTGTAGTAATGAATAAAGGGAAAGTTCAGCAAATTGGTACACCTCAAGAAATTTATAACGCCCCTGCCAATACATTTGTTGCTTCTTTTATCGGAGAATCAAATATTTTACAAGGAGTCATAAAAGAGATAAATGGAAATGTAGTTATTGTAGATTTAGGTGAAGGTGTGCAATTACGGGGGAATAAAAATAACTGTGGCCCGAATGTGCAATTTACTATTGGAGAAACTGTCAATTTGTCAATCCGACCAGAGATGATGGTGGAAGGTGATGGATCAAATGCAATATCAGGGGAAGTACAGCTAGTCGAATTTTCCGGCATAATGATTAAATATTTAGTAAAAGTCGGAAAAAACAAAATCAATGTTATGTTTGTTAATAAAGGAATCAATATATTAGAGCGTGGGGAAAAAATTACGGTCCATATTCCTGAAAATGGAATTTATTTTTTAGGAAAAGAGTGGTGAGATAAATTGAACTTGCCAAAAACAACGATGAAACCGAGTATTTGGACAAGATTAACGCAATCAAAATATTTCGTATATATATTAGTTTCTCCATTATTTTTAATACTTTTTGCCTATGTTATTTATCCATTATATAAAACCTTTTTACAGAGTGTTGTGGGAGAAGCTGGATTATCAACTGAAAGTTATCGGAACTTTTTTAGCCTTGAAAGTACGGCCAATCTAGAAGCGTTGTTTAATAGTGTTTTTATCTCCATAATTAGTGTGATTTCCTGTGCAATAGTTGGAGTTACAATGGCTTTTCTTTTACAAAGATATGAGTTTCCTGGCAGAAAAGTTTTATCTGTTCTCGTCTTAGTTCCGATGGCTTTACCGCCGTTAATTGGTGCGTTATCATTTACCTTTTTATACGGTGAAAGTGGCATTTTTCCTCGTTTTTTCCAATCATTACTAAATACAGACGAAGTCCCTTTTGCTTTAAGTGGAATATGGGGAGTTATCGTTGTTCATACATTTACGATGTACACATATTTTTATTTAACAGCTTCAGCAGCAATTAAAGATCTCGATCCATCTATAGAAGAAGCCGCTACGAGTTTAGGTGCGAGTAGATTTCGAATTTGGAGAAAAATTATCTTGCCGATGTTAACGCCTGCTATGGTCGCCTCATCATTACTTGTTTTTATGATCTCGATGGCTTCGTATACAGCACCGTTAATGTTTGGCGTTGAAAGAACAATGACAATGCAAATCTATCTTTCACGAACAAATGGAAATTTAGAAATGGCTGCAACACAGTCAACCATTCTCTCCATTGTTTCCATATTATTTTTAATTATCATGCGTTTGTATCAAAATAGAAGAAATTATCAAAATCAAAGTAAAGGGATTAGCGTTCATCGTACTGAGGTACGATCAACTTTTATGAAATACTTATCTATGATTTTATCTATCATAGGCACCATTATTTTACTCTTACCTATTCTCGTAATTGTATTAATTTCATTTTCAGTGGACGGTGAATGGACTGTACAAATTATTCCAACAGCCTATACACTCCAACACTATATTGATCTGTTTACAGACGGAGATACATGGAGGCCAATTTGGAATAGTATAAAAATGAGTACCGTTGCAGTAGTTGGTAATATCATCTTCGGTGTTGCTGCTGCTTATGCCATGGCTCGATTAAATTTTAAAGGTAAAACACTAATGGATACTTTGATTATGATTCCATGGGCATTACCTGGAACAGTTGTAGCGGTTAATCTGATTGCAGCCTTCAGTGAGCCGACAGTCTTTAGTTTTAATCAAGTATTAATCGGTACATTTTGGATATTGCCGTTAGCTTATTTTGTCCGCCAATTACCACTAGTATTTCGTTCGACATTCGCCAGCTTAATGCAAATGGATAAATCAGTAGAAGAAGCGGCAAGAAGTTTAGGAGCAAATTGGTGGTACTCATTTAGAAAAATTGTTTTACCAATTACAATGTCGGGTGTACTAGCAGGGACTTTATTAGCATTTGTTCAAGGATTAGGTGAATTTGTCGCCTCAATATTAATTTATAATGTATCAACAATGCCTATGTCTGTTGCAATATTCCAAAAGTTATACGCTTTTCAATTCGGAACGGCGTGTGCCTATGGTGTATTGCAAGTTTTACTAATTGTTATCGTACTATTAATCACGCAAAAATTAGAAGGTAGTATGGCGTCAAATAACATGATGTAGGATGGGATGTAAGGAGTATTTAATAAAAAAGGAAAGGACTGCTTCCATTGAAATCATATCGAAGTCATATTATAGAAAGAGAAGGTACGGAGTTTCCATCTCAGACCTATAAAGAAATCGTCTTAAAACCTGCATTTAATCAAGCGAAAAGGCATTTTATAAAGCCTATGTTACAGATTCATTTAGCACATATCATTATGCTTGTGGAAGAAGGAATTGTCAAAAAAGGAGAAGCCACGAAAATAATAAGAGCTATTCGAAAAATAAACGTTGAAGAAGTAGAACAAGCACACTACGACTCAAGATTTGAAGATTTATTTTTTCAAATTGAACATTTTTTAATTAAAGAAGCAGGAGATATTGCGGGCAATCTTCATATTGCCCGAAGTAGAAACGATATGGGCATTGCTATATACAGAATGACTTTACGTGAAAAAATATTAGAGTTAATTGAATCAGCCCTCGAGCTACGGGAAAGTTTAATTAATTTATCTTCTGAACATATTAATACGATTATGATTGGTTATACTCACACACAACAAGCGCAGCCGACTACAATCGGTCATTATTTAAATGCAATGACAGATTTACTAACTAGAGATATTGATAGACTGAAAGCCGCATATAATAATGTAAACCGAAGTAGTATGGGGGCAGCTGCTTTAACAACGTCAGGATTTCCTGTGAATCGAAAACGAATGCAGCAATTATTAGGATTTGAACAATTGATAGATAATTCATGGGATGCGGTAGCCGGTGCTGATTATATTGGAGAAACAGCTACTGTTGTCCAGCTTGCTGCAATTAATTTAGGACGTTCAATACAAGACTTTCTGCTATGGGGAACACAGGAATTTGATGCATTTAAACTAGCTGCTCCATATGTTCAAATCAGTTCCATTATGCCACAGAAGAGGAATCCTGTATCCATTGAACATATGCGATCACTTTTATCCAGTGTAGTAGGAAATTCTCAGACAGTATTAACGATGATGCATAATACACCATTTGGAGATATTGTTGATACAGAAGATGATATGCAGCCATATATGTGGAAGGCAATCGAAACTTTACAAGGCGTTTATCGACTTCTATCGAGTGTGTTAACAACAATGGAAGTGAATAAGCGAAAATTATTAAATCGCGCAAAGGAAAGTTTTGCAAATGTGACGGAGCTTGCGGATACATTAGTCAGGACAAATCATATACCATTTCGAAAAGCCCATGAAATCGTAAGTTCAACTGTGCAAGATTTAGTAATACAAAAGAAAGAATCGATAAATAACCTTACGTTAGATATTTTAAATAAACATGCAGAAAGAATTATTGGAAGAAAATTAAATTTAACAGAAGAAGCTTTAAAAAAAGCTCTAGATCCTCAACATTTTGTTCAAATCCGTACACTTGAAGGTGGGCCAAGTCCGGAAAGGATGACCAAAACCATTGAAATAAGAGAAAAGGAACAACAACAATTACAACAATGGTTGAAAGGAAAATATCAATTTTTACAAACAGCTTGTCGTTCAATTGAGAATATTGTAAAGGAATGGATAGGAAATAATTGATATTAACTTTCCAATACTAGCAATGATGGCGAACAAAAATCATTGCCGCAATAACGGATTGAGGAGGGGGAAAACCCTCAAGTAGAGGTTAAGATCAGTCTATATTGTGAAGTATAAAGGAAATTGAAACGCCGTTGGCAGGTTTCAATATAAATAGGTAAAGAGATTATTTGAAAAGTATTAGATAGTGAAATTTAATTTGAGTAATATTTTAATAATAGGCTCTGTTAAAGTTTAATGTTGATATTGAATAAAAAAATTTAGAACTTCCAATTATTTGGAAGTTCTAAATCATAGTATTGCCTTCTTCGACTAAAGTCCCCATTAGCAGAAGAAGGACCAA
>NZ_JAOUSE010000063.1:0-15779 GCF_025660415.1 Pallidibacillus thermolactis | reverse complement strand
AACTGGACATGGAAAAGACCATGTCCAGCCTAAATAAGATAAGAATCTTAGAAAATGATGAGCAAAAAAAGACAAATCCCAACTCAAATGAAGCATTTGAGTTGGGGTTTGTCGACAGTCTGCTCAATTTCGCTCTTTTTTTGGGGACTTATTGGACAGCCCCTATTCGTTACTTTTTATTTTGATTTAATTTGAACCTCTAATTCATTGATTCGTTTCGATAGTTCGTCTGTTGCTTCAAACAAAGCTTCCTTTCCTTTTTCAGAAATTTGCATTGGTTCTCCAATAATAACCCTCATTTTTTTTCCTGTAAATATCTCTTTCAACGAAGTTGGACCAACGTAAGCAGCTGGGACAATTTGAACTTTTGCTAAATTAGCAATCGTAACAGCACCTCGTTTTAATGGGGCGTCTCCATCACGAGTACCGCTCGGAAAAATCCCAACGATTTTTCCTTCTTTCAATAATTTTACAGGGATTTTTATACTACTTGGACCAGGATTTTCACGATCAACAGGGAAGCCATTTAAACTAGTAATAAATTTTTTTGACCATTTTTTTGCAAATAATTCTTTTTTCGCCATAAAATGGATTTGTTTCGGCAAAAGTGCTACACCTAACCCAACAATATCAACCCAACTAATATGATTACAAGCAATAATAAAGCCGGAATCTTTTGGAAGTTTGTCCAAGTTATGTACTTCAACACGATTAAAGATCTTTAATATAAATTTTGCTATATTTCCTAAAAAAGAATACACTCGATGTCTTCCTTTCTATATGATTATTAAACGCTAAACATATAATATATGATTAATAATCAAATTGTCTATAACCTTATACAACATTCGTTCCCTCTTTTTGTTTATACATATTGCTATAAATACCATTTTTCTTTAATAACGATTCATGATTTCCTCGTTCAATTATTTCACCGTCATGAATAACTAAAATTTGATCAGCATTTTGGATTGTGTTTAACCGGTGGGCAATAACAAATGTGGTTCGGTTTTTCATTAAACATTGTAATGCTTCTTGAATTTGAATTTCAGTAACGGTATCAATATTACTTGTTGCTTCATCTAAGATTAAGATGGTCGGATTTCGTAAAATAGCACGAGCTATAGATATTAATTGTTTCTGGCCTTGACTAATTCCAGCACCGTCTTCCGTCAGTTTTGTATCATAGCCATTTGGCAATTTCATAATAAATGAGTGGGCATTTGCTTTTTTCGCAGCGGCTTCCACTTCCTCATCCGAAGCATCTAATTGGCCAAATCGGATATTTTCCCGAATGGTATCTTCAAAAAGGAAGACTTCTTGTAGTACAAATCCGTAAAAGGAACGGAGACTTTCTCTTGTTATTTTTTGAATATTTATCCCATCGATGTATATCGCACCTTCATGTGGTTCATAAAGCCGCATTAACAAATTGATAATTGTAGATTTTCCTGCTCCTGTAGGACCAACCAAAGCAACCGTTTGTCCAGTTTTAACAGAAAAACTTATATTTTTAATGGTATTTTCTTCCCGTCCATAAGAAAACGATACATTTTGAAATTCTACGTTTCCATTGAGATGTTCAATTCGTTCTGCTTTAAGCTCATCAATTTCTTCTTTGTCTTCGTCTAAAATCTGGTACACTCGTTCTGCACCGGCTACAGCAGATAATAATTGATTGTATTGGTTTGCTAAATCATGAAGCGGTCTTGTGAATTGTCTAGCATATTCCGTAAACGTCACAATTAAACCTACGGTTACGGAATCGTTTAAAGCAAGTAATCCACCTAAAAACACAATTAGCGAAAAACTTAAGTTATTTAACATATTCATTAATTTCGGAATAAAACCAGAAATCGACTGAGCCCAAAAACCCGCTTTTTTTAACTCATTACTTTTTTTAAAAAATTCATCTAAAACAAATTGTTCTTGGGAATAACTTTTAATTATTTTCTGACTTGAAATGGTTTCTTCAATAAAACCGTTTAACTGACCTAAATGTTTTTGTTGCTCTTTAAAATATTTACTCGTTCGTTTCGTAATCCACTTCATACCTATATATAATAACGGAACAATTGTCAATGTAATCATGGTTAATAGCGGACTTAACCAAACCATAAAAATAATGGTACCCGATAAAGTTAACACACTAGAAAAAATTTGAATAACAGAACTATTTAATGTAGAACTTACATTATCCATATCATTTGTGAGCCGGCTCATAATTTCTCCATGTTGTCTATTATCAAAAAAGGAAACCGGTAATTGTTGTAGATGTGAAAATAGTCGCGTTCTCATAGAATAAACGGTTTCTTGCGCAATTCCGATCATCGAATAATTTTGTAAAAAGCTCGTGAACGAATAGAAAAAATACACAGTAATTAAACCAGTTAACAATGGAACAAAACCAGATAAGGTTTGATGATAAATAAACTGGTCAATCGCATATCCGATTAAATATGGACCTAAAATTCCAAGCATTGTACTTAACAATATAAGAAATAAAACGAAAAAAAGGAGGCCACGATGACTTAATAATTCTTTCCAAAGTCTACCAACAGTTTTAAATTTGCTCTTCGTTAATTTTAAATCTTCTGGATTGATGTTACGTGGATGTCTTCTAGCCATTACTTAAAGACCTCCTTTCCTAATTGGGATGTATATATTTTTTGATAAAGTTTACTGTTCTTTAATAATTGTTCATGGGTACCTTGTGCGATAACTTCACCATCATCAAGTAGTAAAATAAAGTCCAACTGTTTCGCGGTAGAAATTTTTTGAGTAATTATCAGTATTGTACATTTACATTTATTTAAAGCTAAAATAAGTTCACGTTCAGTTTGCATATCTAGAGCACTTGTACTATCATCTAAAAGTAATATTTTCGGTTTTCGGACTAATGCCCGAGCGATCGTTAAGCGTTGCTTTTGACCACCTGATAAGTTGACGCCCTTCTGTCCGATTACTGTATCGTATTGTTTTGGAAATTGTAGGATTGAGCTATGAATTTGAGCATCTTTTGCTGCTTCAACTATTTCATCCATCGTTGCATCCTGTTTACCCCAAGCAATATTTTCTTTAATGGTACCAGAAAATAAGTGGGGTTCTTGAGGAACATAACCAATTTGGTTACGAAGATGAATGGCATTATAAACTTTTATATTTTTACCATCAATTAATAACTGTCCACTATTGGGTTCAAAGAGTTTTGGTATTAGTTGGAATAAGGAGGTTTTTCCTGAACCTGTAGAACCCATAATCGCGACTTTTTGGCCTGGTTCAACGGTAAAGTTTATACTTTTTAAAATCCAATCTTTATTATGATTCTCATCATAGCTGAAATAGACATCCTTAAATTGGATCTTTCCTTTTATCGGTTGTTTTACACTTTGTGGTCCACTTTTCTCTTCTTCCATCATTAAAATTTCATTCATTCGGTCATTTGATGCTTTCGCTCTCGCAAATGCCATGATAATCCATGAAAGGTTGGACAACGATCCAGTAATTCTCGTCGCATAGTTAACAATGGCAACAACTTCTCCCGCACCAGCTCCACCGATTTGTAACTGCACATTTCCATACCATAAAATAACTACAATACTTACGTTCATAATAAACAATAGTATTGGGGTGTTTAACTCTATCATTCGCATTGTTTTCATCGTCTGTATTTTTAACTGGTGATTGGCAGCAATAAATCGAGTTACTTCTGATTCTTTTCGATAAAAGGCTTTAATAATTCGCATTGCTTTTAAATTTTCACGAATGATCCGATTCACTTGGTCCAGTCGTTTTTGCACTGATCGGAAATTCTTAATTCCGAGTTTCATCATATAGAATAAGAAAAATATAATAACTGGAATGGTGAAGATAAATACTAATGCAATTTTCCAATTCACTAAAAATGCCATTATCGTTCCTAATAAAACTAATAATGGTGCTCGAAGTGCAATTCGCATAATGATAAATGTTGTATGTTGAATTTGTGTTACATCATTGGTTAAACGAGTAATTAAGTTAGCGGTTGGATACAAAACTAAACGATGAAAAGAGAGATTTTGGATCTTTGAATACATATTATTCCGAATATCAAAACCGAAATTTTGACTAACAAATGCAGCAAAAAAAGAATTGGTAATTCCTGCAACAAAAGCAATTAAAGTGATGATTAATAACCAAATTCCCCACTCAATAACAACATCTATTTCATGAACCAATACACCTTCATCAATGATCTTCGCCATCAAAATGGGGGCTGTTAGTTCTACTGCTAATTCAATAAGCATTAACATCCATGCAATAATCATTAATTTTATATAAGGGCGGATGAACGAAATGACTTTTTTTGGCATGGAATATCCTCCAACATCTTGATTGATATTTAGAACTTCGAAATATATCATATCATAACAAAAATGAAGGTAAATTTTAAAGATTGTTGCACTGAAATATAAGGAAAAAAGAGGAGCAAAAAGCCCCTCCCTCCTTATATAAATAGTCTTTTTAATCGATTATACAATTTGCAATTGTTGCTCATTAATTTTTATTTGGTCTATTCGTTCATCACCAATCAACTCATACACAAAGATATTAGCGTTATTAAAATATTGTTTAATCACTTGTTCGCGAGCTGAGATGAGAAAAATTGCATAATTATCAATATTGAATTTCTTTTTATATTGGATGTGAATATTCCACTGATTTGCATTAAGTTTACTAAAAATAATCCAATTTTTTTCATTATTAGAGTTAACATTTTTTTCACTGTTTAGTGTTTGAATCAACGAAACGTCCTTTCGTTTTTTTATCTTATCCTTTGTATGATAAATCTGTAACAAATCTTCAATCATTGCACTTGCCGTCGCAAATTTCCCTGCGCCGGGACCTGTAAAGGTTAGACCACTAATTAATGAACCTTTTACAAAGATTGTATTATCAACACCATCAATTGAATAAAACGGATGGTTAACGTCTATTAAAACAGGTTTTACCCAAAATTGTGGCTGTTCGTTCGGATAATTGGAAAAATAGGCCATATGTCGAAAACGTAATCCTAATTTATCAGCAATAACGATTTGCTCTTTTGTAATTGACGAAATCCCTTTTCGCTCGATTCGATTCCATTCAATATTCGTTCCAGTTACCGTGTGTATTAAGATGTTTAATTTATAAAAGGCGTCAAATCCTTCAATATCACTAGACGGATCAGCCTCAGCATAACCTAATTCTTGCGCTTTTTTTAAGGCTTGATCAAAAGAATTATTTCCCTTTCGCATTTCCGTCAAAATATAATTTGATGTACCATTTAATATACCTTGAATCTCAAAAATTTTATTGGCTTGCAAAAGATTTGTAAGGGCTCCAATAATTGGTACACCACCAGCAACAGTTGCTTCATATTTCACCTTTACATGATGTTTTTCTGCCAACTTTAATAATTCATGTCCATAGGCAGCAAACATTGCTTTATTTGCCGTAATGACATGACAGCCTTTTTCAATTATCTGTTTCAAATATGAAAAACATGGATCTTTTCCTACAATCGCTTCAAAGACAATTTCTAAATCAGGTATTGCTAAAATATCCTCAATTTTATTCGTAACAAGTACTCCCGCATCAATTTGTCTATCTTTCAATGGGTCTTTAATTAAAATAGCTACTATTTCGATCGATGTTCCTAGAACATTTTTAATATACTCTCGATGGGAACGAATTCCCTCATAAATCCCTTGGCCAACAGTTCCAAAACCTAGTATTGCTGCTTTTTTCCCCAATATTCTAACACTCCTTTAGTAAAAAAGCACAAATTCCAGTCATACAATAATGGTCATGACAGAATTTAATGAAAAAAATCCTATCATGACCAAATGTAAGATGATTCAATCTAACCATTAACGATAGTAGTCGCTTTTACAGCGTTTTTAATTGCTTGGTCAAGATCTTCTATTATATCATCGACGTTTTCAATACCAACGGATAACCGAATCAATTCTTCCGGAGTACCAGTGAGTTTCAGTTCTTCATCACTTAATTGAGAATGGGTCGTTGAAGCAGGATGTATAATTAATGATTTTGCATCTCCTACATTTGCAACATGTGAGAATAATTTAACGTTATTGACAACTTGTCTGCCTACTTCTCTCCCACCTTTAACACCGAATACAACAATGGAACCAGCTCCCTTTGGTAAATATTTTTTCGCTAAATCGTAATAAGGATGATCTTCATGACCTGGATAGTTTACCCATGCAACATTCGGATTTTCTTTTAAATAAGTTGCTACTTTTAAAGCATTTTCACTATGTCTCTCATAACGTAAATGTAGTGTTTCAAGACCTTGTAAAAAGTAGAATGCATTTTGTGGGGATAAACATGCACCTGTATCACGTAATAATTGAACGCGTAATTTTAACGCGAAGGCAGCTTCACCTAATTCTGCATATTTCAGGCCATGGTAACCTGGATCTGGTTCATTAAATCCGGTAAATTTAGGATTACTCCAATCGAAGTTTCCAGCATCAACAACAACACCACCGATAGAATTACCGTGACCACCGATTAATTTTGTAGCGGAATGAACAACAACGTTTGCTCCCCACTTGATTGGCTTAGCACTATATGGAGCAAAAGTATTATCGATAATTAATGGTACACCGACTTCGTTTGCTATTTTAGCAACGGCTTCTACATCAAACACCTGTAAACTTGGGTTGCCAATAATTTCTCCAAAGAAAGCTTTTGTTTTATTTGTAACAGCTCTCCGGAAATTTTCTGGATCTTCTGCATCTACGAATTTTACTGTAACACCAAATTTTTTAATTGTATTCGCAAATAAGTTATATGTTCCACCGTAAAGGTTAGACGCTGCAATTACTTCATCGCCCACTTCAGCAACATTTAAAATTGCATAAGTAATGGCTGCTGAACCAGATGCAGTAGCTACAGCAGCTATACCGCCTTCAAGTTCGGAAACACGCTTTTCAAAAGCATCAACGGTTGGATTCATTATACGTGAATAAATATTTCCCGTTTCTTTTAGTGAAAATAAATCCGCAGCATGATCGGCATCTTTAAAAACATAAGAAGTGGTTTGATAAATCGGTACAGTACGTGAACCTGTCGTTGGGTCTACCTCTTGTCCTGCATGTAATAATATGGTTTCGTCTTTGTAATTATTTGTCATTTCCAATTCCCCCTCGTTAATTTTAGTACAGTGAGTATTTAATATATTAGAGAGTTGAAGAGGAATGTATAAAATAAAAAACCTCTTCAATAAGAAGAGGTCGAATATTCGCTTCCTCCTCTTATCTCTCAGATCAACTCAGATCTGTAGGATTTGGCACCTTTTCAAACATTGTTTGAAGGTTGCCGGGTTTCATAGGGCCTAATCCCTCCACCACTCTTGATAAGAGTAAATACTCACTTATTAAATTTTTGTTATTTAGAGTATAAGGAAAATTTTTCTATACGTCAACACTTTTTTAATTTTTTATTTAAATGTATTTTTAACTATTTTTAAATAATGGACTATTCATCTACATATGGATCCTTTTCATTACCTGGCAAGTCACCGAAAATCGTCATTGTACCTTCTTCATCTAATAATTCTTCATATTTTTCATGTTGCTTTGTTGGATATATGTTTATTGGTTTTCCATAAAGATCGACTGCACTAAAATTTTCATAATCTTCTACATACCCAAGATTTTCGTTAGGTTCAATATTTACATCATTGTAATGTTCGATTTGTTCCAAATAATCTTGGGGTGAATCACTTGTTCCCCAAGACGCCACTTCCTGCCATGAATCTTCAGCATCGAAAGTAATTCCTTCATCCCTTGACACATCAAAATTAAATTTACCATAAGGCGTCATTAATACATCTTCTTCAACAGGACGGTCTTTTGACGTGACTTTGTCCGGAGAATGTTCTTTACAGTATATCGTAGTAGGAATTGCCTCTAAACGTTCATATGGGATGTCTTTCCCACATATTACACATTTGCCATATGTTCCTTTTTCAATGGCCAGTAATGCATTGTGAATACTTTTCAAATATTCCCCTTCATGTTCATTCAAGGCAACATCCTTTTGTCTTTCAAATAATTCCGAAGCTTCGTCTGCAGGATGGTTATCATAACTTGATAATTCTCCAACCGACTCATGTGCATGTCCTTTATTTAAATCGAATTGATTATTCTCTTTCAGCCTTTTTTCAATATCATTTTTTTCTTGTGTTAGGATTTGTTTTAAGTGATGAATTTGTTGTTTCGTTAACATATACTTAACGCTCCTTTTATAGCTTTATAACAATAGTATTCGGCAAAAATAGTGAAAACATAATTGTCAAAATGAGACATCGTTCACAACCAAATAATAGAAGAAAGACAAAAATAACCATTTACTGATTTTACTCCCTTGTATACCTTTACTTATTACACAAACAATACTAGAGAAGAAATTATTTTCTTCGACTATAGAGAAAGAGGTGTATGTTTATATGGCCATGCGAAGACAATTAATGAAACAAATGAATATCAATAAAATGATGAATATGATGCCTCGCAGAAGAAGAAGACGAAATACAATGTTGTTATCATTACTTGGTCTTGGTATAGCAGGTGGGGCAACGGCAGCTTATACGATGAGGAAAGGAAAAGGAAATGAAAAAGTTAAACATTTATTTCGTAACCTGACCAGTAAAGCTGATAATATTGATATAAATAACATATTGAAACCGACACTTAGTAAATAAATGGTCCTACTAAGAAATAACGAAGGCATGTAGAGTTTTCATCTACATGCCTTATATATATTATTTAATTCACATTCATGTACCGTTTTCTGGATGATTATTTTTATCCAATCTTGCATTAGTTTCATTTTTTCCAGTTTCGTTTGTTTCTCCCACCATATTTGTTTGATTATCTTCAACCGATACATAATTATATCCTGATTGGAAATCATGCCCTCTTAAATAATAGGAAGGATCATTTGTAACATTCGGAGATTGGCCCACTTTTTCGTTTGTCACTGATTTTGAATTAGTTGGCTCGGAAAATTCCATTCCTAGCTCTGTTTGATACTGATCGTTTTTCGATTGCGATTGACTTTTTTTCTTAGTATTACTCTTTGTCTTTTTTGAAATATAATTGTCTTCACCAAATTCAGTATCAGCTTCAGTTTGGTACCAGTGTATATTGGCTCGACTACTTGTTTGTGCATTATAATTTGAAGAAAATTCTTCACCAAATTCTGTAGAGAAATCATTGTTCTCTTTACTTTTGCTCATGCTTTTTTCATTAAGCTTGGGCTTTGTCTCCTGGGCAAATTCAGTAGTATATCTTGTATTCTCTTCACGATTTTTATTATTTTCTGTATTGATTTTAGGATTCGTTTCTTCTGCAAATTCCGTTTGATAACTTGGCCGTAAAAGATCCAAATCATCTTTTTTATTTTGATCATGAATCACTGTCTTAGTTAAATAACGATGGTAAAACGCTTCACCTATTGCAATAATTAATGCTGTAATAAAACTCGCTACGCCTAATCTAATTGGTTGTTCTATTATCATCGCTCCAACTAGCCAAGTTCCTAAATAAGCTAGCCCAAAATCTGCAATAGTCGCAGCAGTGTTTCCGAATTGAGGTAAAATAACCATATCACCAATTAAATATGCAGCTATTGTTAAAATAAGACTAATGGTTAATATATCTCCGAAATCAACCCCATATAAAAATCCAAGAGTTACAAGTAATACTACTGTGATCATGACAAACTTTATCAATAACGCACGAGTATGTTTCATATTTATCCTCCTTTACGCATTTACTAAATGCATTTATTAGAATGGATTTTTTCCTATTTTTTTATTCTTATGCCTATATTCATTTCTGCTCCTTGCATGTTTTTTCTTGCATAATTTTAGTTTCATGTTAAAATTTACAAATAAACTTTTAACACGCTATAATCGGAGTTGATATCTATGTCAGATTTAGAAAAAGCCACTTTTGCCGGTGGATGTTTTTGGTGTATGGTAAAACCATTTGACCAATGGGAAGGTGTAGAAAGTGTCATTAGTGGTTATTCAGGAGGAAATATTGAAAACCCAACCTATGAACAGGTTAAATCAGGTACTACAGGACATTACGAAGTTGTTCAAATTACTTATGATCCAACTAAACTTTCTTATGAAACCATTTTAAATATTTATTGGCAACAAATTGATCCAACTGATCCTGATGGGCAATTCCATGACCGAGGAAGTCAATACCGAACAGCGATTTTTTACCATACAGAGGAACAACGCATATTGGCAGAGAAATCGAAAAGTGAATTAGAAAAAAGTGGTAAATTCAATAGACCGATTGTGACTAAAATTTTACCAGCTCAGCCGTTTTACCCAGCCGAAGAATATCATCAAGATTTTTATAAAAAAGCCCCTGAAAAATATTTAGAAGATCGGAAAAAATCTGGACGGGATGAATTTATTTCTAAGCATTGGGAGTCTGTATGAGCAATCCATTTTTTGGCAACCTATTATGGTTGCTTTTTTTAATTTCCTTCTTTAGAATTCTTTTTGAATTAGTGCTATACTTTTAAACGAATATGATAAGTATGTAACAAACATTTATGTATAAGAGAAAGAGGGTTTTTTCGTGCTATTTTTACTATATTTACTAATATTTATATCATTTAACGACTTATTTGCACAGTTACCAATTGTAAGTATATATGCTGAAAACTTAGGGGCAGACCCTAACACTGGAATTATCGGATTTATCGTGGGCATTTATTCCTTTTCGAATTTATTGAGTAATTTCTTTTCTGGTCTTTTAGTTGATAAGAATGGTCCGAAAAAGATATTAATTGCTGGTTTTTTAATTAATGGGATCATTCTATTTTTATATACTATTATCCAAACACCTGAACAATTGTTATGGGTCCGATTCTTAAATGGATTAAGTGCTGGTATTATCACACCTGCCGCTTTCACATATATCACTCTTTATAATAAAAGCACTCATCAACATCACGGACGAACAATGGCTTATGCTGGTGCAGCAGTTGGTTTAGCTGCCATTGGTGGACCAACATATAGTGGTATTGTTTCGGCAAGGCTTGGTCAACCTGAAGTATATATGATTATTTCTATTTTTATGCTTATCGGTTTAGTGATTTCGCTTTTCATTAAACCATTACAAAAAGAAAAAGCAGATTATGGAGACTCGACAGCTTCAGATGCAAGAAATGTTTTTGCTTTATTAAAAAATAAAGGGTTACTTATTGCCTTTTTTGGTTCTGTTGCTTTTGCTGCATCACAAGGTATTTTAGCTTATATGTTACCTTTAAAAGCCTCAGCATTACACATTGAAAATCACTTGACTGGCATATTAATTAGTACATTTGGTATTGTAGCTATTTTATTTTTCTTATTACCTACAAATCGTGTATATGATAGATTCCATAACGAATACGTTTTACCAATCGGTTTAATCGTTGTAGCTGCTTCAGATCTATTATTATATACAGCACAAAGTTTAAAGATGTTATTTATCGGAATGGTTTGCTACGGTATCGGTTTTGCCTTAATTTTTCCGTCCATGGCTAATTTAGTATCGAAACACTCTGCTCGAAATATTCGGGGTACAGCCTTTGGTATATTTTACGGCTGTATTTCAGTTGGTTCATTTTTAGGATCGTCAATAACAGGTGCTTTTACACTCACACCGGATGAAGCATTCGCAAGTGTTGCAACCGTGTTATTCATCATTGCCGCATCCATTATTTTAATAGCGAGAAAAGTAACCGTTCGTTCTCATTTAAAATGAGATACAATAATAATGAGCTTGTTAACAAGCATAAAAAAATGGATTTCTGAAGACTGTGTTGACAGCTCCCCAACGGCACGGCCGAAGTTCCTACAATAATACTTGAGATGACTCAGGCCGTGTCTTCAACATACCTATCAATGAGCCTAAAATCAAACTTTTGGTCATTCTCTTTTCCATTTCTACTTAACCAAAACGTCCAGTAATGTATTCTTCTGTTCGCTTATCTTTAGGTACAGAGAAGATTGTATCTGTTGTATCATATTCAATAACTTCACCATTTAAGAAAAATGCTGTTCGATCGGACACACGTGCTGCCTGTTGCATATTATGTGTAACAATTACAATTGTATAGTTCTCTTTCATTTGTGATAATAATTCTTCTACTTTTAAAGTTGAAATAGGATCAAGCGCTGAAGTTGGTTCGTCCATTAAAATAACTTCAGGTTTCATTGCGATTGCCCTTGCAATACATACCCGTTGTTGTTGACCTCCAGAAAGACCTAAAGCAGATGACTTCAAACGGTCTTTTACCTCATCCCAAATTGCGGCGCCTCGTAAACTCTCTTCGACAATATGATTTAATACTTTTTTATTTTTAATACCATGCATGCGTGGACCATAGGCAACATTATCATAAATACTCATTGGGAATAAGTTTGGTTTTTGAAATACCATACCTACTTTTGTCCTTAATTTAATTACATCATTGGACCGATAAATATTTTCATTATCTATAAAGATCTCGCCACTAACTTTTACATTATCAATTAAGTCATTCATTCGATTAATTGACCGTAAAAACGTTGATTTCCCACATCCAGATGGACCAATTAATGCTGTAATTTCTTTTTCGTTTATATCCAATGAAATATCAAATAATGCTTGTTTTTCACCATAAAACAAATTAAAATTATGAACACTAATTTTCGCATTTTTATTATTTTGAGGCTGGAAGGAGTTGTTTTTAGGAAGTTGAACTGCTGTTTTCATTAATTACACCTCTTTAATCCGCTTTATTCAGTTTATTTGATATATATGTCGCTGTTAAATTAAGAACGAAAATAATAACAATTAATACGATACCGATGGCTGATGCAAGCTCTATATCCCCGGCCTCTTGTGTAACTAAGTATGAATGAACCGTTAAAGTTCTTGCAGAAGAGAAAATTCCTTCAGGTAAAGCTGCTACCGTACCAGCTGTTAAAAAAATTGCCGCAGATTCTCCGATTATTCTTCCCATAGATAAAATGATACCAGACAAAATTCCAGGAACAGCACTTGGCAATATGACTTTTAATAATGTTTGTAATTTGGTCGTACCAAGTGCCAATGACCCTTCACGATAACTTTGTGGAACCGTTTTAAGAGCTTCTTCTGTCGTTCGAATGACGACTGGCAAAATTATGATTGTTAATGTTAAAGAGGCCGAAATAATGGACATCCCAAAATTTAATGTTGCAACAAAAAAAACCGCTCCAAATAAACCGTATATGATTGACGGGATTCCTGTTAAGCTTTCCGTAGCAAACCGAATCATTCTAACTAAACGTCCTTGTTTGGCATATTCCTGTAGATATACTGCTGCAAATACCCCTATCGGTGTAGCAATTACCAATGAAATCATAATTGTATAGATTGTTGTAATAATCATTGGCCAAATTCCTCCGCCACCAGTTGGGGAGTAATCACCGAAAATAAAACTAATATTCATCAATTTATATCCTTTTAAAAATATAAAACCGATAATTGTGACTAAAATTACAATTGTTAAGATAGCAGAAATCCATAAAATTCCTTGTAAAAGATGATCTTTTACCTTATTCATTTTACTGACCTCCTTTCGCACTTATTTTCGCTAATATGAAATTCAAAATTAGAATAAAAGAAAACAAAACTATACCGGTTGCAAAAAGCATTTCTTGATGTATGCCGGCTGCATAACCCATTTCTAATGCAATATTTGTCGTTAATGGTCGTACACTGTCGGTTAATGAAGTAGGAATCATTAAACTGTTTCCCGCAACTAAAATAACAGCCATTGTTTCACCAATTGCTCTCCCCATCCCCAGCACAATTGCAGCCATAATTCCTGACTTTGCAGCTGGAATTACAACCTTAAAAATGGTCCTCATTTCCGAAACCCCTAATGCTAGTGATCCTTCACGATAGGATTGAGGGACTGAACGAATTGCCGTTTCAGAAACCGTTACAATTGTAGGTAACATCATTATGGCCAAAACAATAATAACAGCAATTAAACTTTGTCCCTTTGCTAACCCTAAATAATTTTGTAAAAATGGAACAATAACAGCTAGTCCAAATACACCGAATAATACGGATGGAATTCCTGCAAGTAGTTGAACAGCAGGAGATAAAATTTTTACAATTGGTTTTGGAGCAATTTCTGCTAAAAAAACGGCAGTAAATAGTCCTATTGGAACACCTATAATTAAAGCACCAATCGTTGCGTATAATGAAGTAACTATCATAGGAAATACACCGAAATGACCTTCTCCTGGAACCCAATCATATCCTAATAGAAATTGAATGAAATTATAACCTTCAGCTACAAATGGACGAAAACCTTTAAAAAAGACAAAGCTAATAATTAATGCTAAACTAATAACAGAAATAAATGCACAAATTAGAAAAAGTTTCCCTGACAGCTTTTCTAAAAAATATTTCCTTCTATTGGATTTTTCCATAAAACCAGACATGCATATTCCCCCAAGAGTTACGATGCTTTTAAAACGAACTTTATTTTAAAGGAATGATCCCTGCATCAGAAACGATTTTTTGACCTTCTGGACTTAAAATAAAATCAATAAAACTTTGCCCTTCTTTACTTAAATTCTCCATTTTATATACAAATAGAAATGGTCGGGACAAACGATACGATTGATTTAACACATTTTTTGTTGTAGCTTCCACTCCATTAATTTTTACAGGTTGAACGGTGTCATCTATGTATTCAAAAGAAATAAAACCTACGGCATGTTTATTCGTAGCAACAGTATTCTTAATATTGCCATTCCCACTGGCAATAAGGGCACTTTTTATTAATTCACTTGAACTATAGCCAACAATTTCTTGAAATGCATCTCGCGAACCAGAACCATCTTCTCGTGAAACAACGACAATTTCCATATCATCGCCACCAAGTTGTTTCCAATTCTTAACTTTCCCAGTAAAAATGTCTTTTACTTCTTCAATCGTTAAATCACCAACTTTATTACTTGGATGTGTAACTACGACAATACCATCATAAGCAATGATTGTTTCCTTTAATCCACTTGCAATTTCTTCTTCCGTTAAATCTCGAGAAGACATCCCAATTTCGGAAACACCTTTAATGGAATTCGTTATTCCTGCAGATGAACCAACTTGATTAATTTCTATATTGATTTTTGATTGTTGTTCATATTTTTCTGCCAATTTCTCGGCTAAAGGGCCGACCGAAGTAGATCCAGAAATTGATAACGTATAACGAGCATTTGAACTGTCTTCATTGTCACTGTTACTTGTATTACAAGCCGTCAATAAAAATAATAAAATTAATACAACGAATCTAAGTGTAATCTTTATTAAACTACACATAGTTGAAAACCTCCAACTTATTTTTCAACAGTATAAAAAGGAAGAATGCATTATAAATTGTGGCTATTATTTTGTAAAAAATAAATAAATTTCTTCTTAGTGTACATAATAGTATGTTTTTTATGTCTTCCGTAGTTCGTTTACTTTTAACTGTTTTTTTAGGTTTTGTTTAATTGTATATTTTTAATCGAGTAAAAAAAAAAGACGAGTATGATCACTACTCGTCTCAGCTTGTAGACAAAGTCCCTAACTAGTGGCCAAATCTACAGGCTTTTTTTGTATAATAGGGATAGAATTCTTGGTTAACGGGGGAAATTTAGGATGTTATCGAAGCGTACAGACAATAAT
>NZ_JAOUSE010000062.1:0-16648 GCF_025660415.1 Pallidibacillus thermolactis | reverse complement strand
GAACGAAGTTCTCTTCAATTAAATATCGGTCTGGTGACGATGGCGAGAAGGTCACACCCGTTCCCATCCCGAACACGGAAGTTAAGCTTCTCAGCGCCGATGGTAGTGAAGGGTTCCCCTTTGTGAGAGTAGGACGTTGCCAGGCCAGGTTATTTTTTTGTGTGAGAAACATTATATATTACCGCGGGGTGGAGCAGTCTGGTAGCTCGTCGGGCTCATAACCCGAAGGTCGTAGGTTCAAATCCTACCCCCGCAATCGCTGGTCCGGTAGTTCAGTTGGTTAGAATGCCTGCCTGTCACGCAGGAGGTCGCGGGTTCGAGTCCCGTCCGGACCGCCATAGTCCTAAATTCATACATATACGTATACAACCTTAGGTGATACCTAAGGTTTTTTATTTATTCTTCTTTCATTTACAATTGGCTGTTTTAAACTGTATGAATGTTTAAAGTTGATTTTTGTAGGATTAAAGTAATGATGAAAAGCTTATGAAACTTGAAAAGGCAATTTTTTGAAGAAATGAATTATGATAGACTATAAACAGCTAATGGAAATTTTTATGATTGCAATGGAAATTTGTCATAAACACTGGTGTATACTATTATTAGAGCGATGGCTGAATAGGAATAAGGGAAGAATACAAGTAGGTGGATAAAAATATGAGAAATTATGAGGTTATAGTATATTCTGAAGAAGATACGTTGAATCTAGCAAACCATTTAGCCACTCTTTTAAAACCAAGAGATGTAATAACATTAGAAGGTGATCTTGGTGCTGGAAAAACAACTTTTACGAAAGGGTTAGCGAAAGGATTAGGAATTAAAAGAACGGTTAATAGTCCTACATTTACAATTATAAAAGAGTATACAAATGGACGACTTCCCTTATACCATATGGATGTTTATCGATTGTCCGATTCGATGGAAGATTTAGGATTTGATGAATATTTCCATGGTAGTGGGGTTACGGTTATTGAATGGGCTCACATCATCAAAGATCAGTTACCAGAACATTTATTAGCTATTGAAATTACTTTTTTAAGTGAGCAAAAGAGAAAAATACGTTTCAAACCAATTGGTTATCGTTACGAAGACTTATGTGAGGAGTTTTTTAATGAATATATTAGCAATTGATACTTCAACTAACGTATTAGGTGTCGGCGTTGTTAGTCAAGATAAGGTAATTGGTGAATATATGACAAATGTTAAACGGAATCATTCGACAAGAGTACTACCTGCGATCGATTATTTGTTAAACGATTGTGGTGTTGCCAAAAATGAAATTGAGAAAATTGTGGTTGCCAATGGTCCAGGTTCATATACTGGATTGCGTATCGGTGTTACAATTGGAAAAACGTTAGCATGGACATTGAAAGTTCCGATTGTAGGGGTATCGAGCTTAAAGGTAATGGCTGCGAATGCTCGTTACTTTGAAGGACTTATTTCACCAGTTATGGATGCAAGAAGAGGAAACATTTTTACTGGTTTATATAAATATAAAGATGGTAAGCTTCAACAGGTTGAAGAAGATAAACATCGCTCTGTTAAAGAGTGGGGAGACCATTTGAAGGATTTTAATAAGCCAGTTATGTTCGTTGGCGATGATTCGCTTATTCACAACGAGATTTTTTCTAGCATATTAAATGATAATGCAATATTTGCACCATTAACCTTAAATGTACCGAAACCAGGGGAGCTAGCTCTTTTAGGAAAAGATTTACCAGGGGAAGATGCACATTTATTTAAACCAAACTATTTACGGTTATCAGAGGCAGAAGCAAAGTGGAGAGAAAAAAACCGGAATAATTAGAGAGGTAGACTTATGGCGATTGAACCGTTTTTTAGACAATTAACGATTGACGATATCGATGGAATTTTAGCAATCGAAAACGCATCGTTTACGGTACCATGGACTCGGGAAGCTTTTATAAGAGAACTAACATCAAATCCATATGCGCTGTATATTGGTGCTGAATTTGATGGGAAATTAATTGCTTATGGTGGTATGTGGATTATATTGGATGAATGTCATATAACAAATATCGCTGTTTTACCGGAATTTCGTGGGATGAAGATTGGTGATAAACTTATGTATCAAATGATGCAAGCAATGATATCCAATGGAGCGAAAAAGGCAACATTAGAGGTAAGAGTATCGAATATAATTGCACAAAATATGTACAGGAAATTTGGATTTAAAAATGGTGGTATAAGAAAAGGTTATTATACAGATAACCATGAAGATGCTTTAATAATGTGGGTGAACTTATATGAATGAACAATACATATTAGGAATTGAAACAAGTTGTGATGAAACGGCAGCAGCTGTCATAAAAAATGGAAAAGAAATAGTATCCAATGTAGTTGCTTCTCAAATTGATACGCACAAACGATTTGGTGGTGTTGTACCAGAAATAGCTTCCCGTCATCATGTAGAGCAAATTACAATGGTTATCGAAGAAGCGATGAATAATGCTGGTATAGAGTTTTCCCGATTATCGGGCGTGGCAGTTACAGCAGGACCAGGGTTAGTAGGAGCGTTATTAATTGGCGTGGAGGCTGCAAAATCGATCGCTTTTGCTCATTCTTTACCATTAATCCCTGTCCATCATATTGCAGGGCATATTTATGCTAATCGTCTTGTTACAGAGTTGCAATTTCCGTTGTTGTCACTCGTTGTTTCAGGAGGACATACAGAGTTAATTTATATGAAGGAACATGGTCATTTTGAAGTGATAGGAGAAACAAGGGATGATGCAGCAGGTGAAGCTTATGATAAGGTAGCTCGAGTACTTCATTGTCCATATCCAGGTGGTCCTCATATTGACCGTATGGCAAGTGAAGGTGAGGCTACGATTAATCTACCTCGCGCATGGCTTGAAGAGGGTTCTTATGATTTTAGTTTTAGTGGATTAAAATCGGCTGTAATCAACACGGTCCATAATGCTAAACAACGTGGAGAGACGATAAAGCCTGAAAATTTAGCAGCTAGCTTCCAAGAAAGTGTTGTTGAAGTTTTAGTCGAAAAAACGATTCGTGCAGCAAAAGAATATAATGTGAAACAAATATTATTAGCTGGTGGTGTAGCAGCAAATAACGGCCTTCGTACAGCGCTTAGAAAAGCCGTAGCGGAACTGGAAAATATTGAATTAATCATTCCACCATTAAAGTTATGTACAGATAATGCCGCAATGATTGCAGCAGCAGGAAGTGTTTTTTATGAAAAGGGAATACGAGCAGATCTTACGTTAAATGCTAATCCAGGATTGGATTTAGAGTCTTTTAATTCAAAATTGATTAATTGAAAGAGAGGTTACATATGAGCCTCTCTTTTTTATGTCTTTGTCTTCCTCCATTGATTTTGTTAATATATGAAAATAATAGTGAATTAGTTGTGGATAAAAATATATCGAATACTATAGAAGTTGGATATAAAGGATTAACATCTTGTTAACAAAAAATGTGGATAACCACCAGTTGTATTGTGGATTTTGTGGATATTATTGTAAAAACCTTAATTTTTTAGTCTATATAATGTGGATAAATGTGTGGATTAAGTGTATAAATATTAATATACAATTCTTTCTAGAAAGAAGAAATCGTAATGCATAAGGAGATTATATTGTGTTAAAAAAGGGTTGCCTTAAGTGAATTTACTTAAAGCAACCTAAAATTTTATTCATCCTCTAATTCAGCCCATTCTTCTAATAAATCTTCCATTTCTTTTTTTGCTTGATTAATTTCTTCATTTAAGTTTGCAACTTTTGTATGATCAGTATATATTTCAGGATTAATAAACAATTGTTCTTTTTCATTTATCATTTCTTCTAAAGTTTCAATTCGATTTTGGATTTCTTCTATCCGCCGTTGTCTTTGTCGTGCGCGTTTTTTCAGCTCTTTTTCTAATTCATAACGAGATTTATTATCGAGTTTTTCTACTTCTTTCGGAGACTTATTCACATTTTTCTGATTCTCGTCCTCAGTTAATTTTTTTAATTCGAGCATTTCTTCCTTTTTCTCAACATAGTAATCATAGTCACCTAAATATTCGTTGATGCCATCTTTAGTAAGTTCGAACACTTTTGTTGCTATCCGATTAATGAAATATCGGTCATGCGAGACGAAAAGAATTGTCCCGGGGTAATCCACTAAAGCATTCTCCAATATTTCTTTACTATCTAAATCTAAATGGTTCGTCGGTTCATCCAAAATTAATAAATTAGCATTGAGTAGCATTAGTTTTGCTAAAGAAAGTCGAGCTTTCTCACCACCACTTAATGTGGATACAGGTTTTAAAACATCGTCTCCGGAAAATAAAAAGTTGCCCAATACTGTTCGTATTTCTTTTTCTGTTTTCATTGGATATTCATCCCAGAGTTCATTCAGAACACTTTTATTGGATGTTAAATCGGCTTGCTCTTGATCATAATAAGCGATATTGACGTTTGTCCCGAACTGAATTGATCCATGAATAGCCGTGAGCTTACCAACAAGGGTTTTTAATAAGGTGGATTTTCCGACACCATTTGGCCCAAGAAGAGCAATACTATCTCCTCTTGTTACACGAAAATGAATGTTACTCGATAAGATATTCGAATTATAGCCGATTGATAGATCTGATACATTTAGAACTTCATTCCCACTCTGTCGTTCAATTTGAAAGGAAAAGGAAACCGATTTATCGTCAATGCTAGGTCTGTCCATTATTTCCATTTTTTCCAGCATTTTCCTTCTACTCTGTGCCCGTTTTGTTGTAGAGGCACGGACAATATTGCGTGCAATAAATTCCTTTATCCGAGCTATTTCTTCTTGTTGCTTTTCGTACATTTTCATTTCTCGTTCAAAGTTGGCTGCTTTTTGTTCAAGATATTTACTGTAATTTCCTATATAACGGGTCAGAGTGTTATTGGCACATTCATAGACTTGATTTACGACTTTATCAAGAAAATACCGGTCATGAGAAACAATAAGAATTGCACCGTTAAAGGTTTGTAAATATTGTTCTAACCAGGTTAATGTCTCAATATCAAGATGGTTTGTCGGTTCGTCAAGGATCAAAATGTCAGGTTTTGACAATAACAGTTTCCCGAGTGCCAATCTTGTTTTTTGTCCACCGCTCAATGTAGAGATTTTTGTGTCATAACTATAGTCGGCAAAATTCAAACCATGTAAAACTGATCGGATGTCAGCTTCATATTGATAACCGCCTTTTTCTTTAAATTCATTTTGTAAATAATCATATTCCGATAAGATTTTATTATATTTCATCTCGTTTTGATAAACGTCTTCCTTTGACATTTGTTGTTCTAGATATCTAAGTTGTTTTTCCATATCCTTTAGATCCTGAAAAACATTCATCATCTCTTCCCAGATGGAATTGTCAGTATCTAAACCCGTATATTGGTCTAAAAAGCCAATGGTAACATCTTTGGGTTTAATAATCTCACCTGAATCATAATTTAATTCGCCTGCAATAATTTTTAATAATGTTGATTTACCAGATCCATTCCGCCCAACAAGAGCAATTCGATCTCTTGTTTGTATTTCTAATTTTATATTATGTAAAATAAGATCAGCACCATAATATTTTGTCAGCTGATTGACTTGAAGCAAAATCATAACGTACACCTCAAATAGTTTTATTAGGAAAGGTCGTTAGTATAATTTTCCATATTTCGACTGAATGTTAAACCTTTTTGCTATATAATTATTTTATATGAAGTAAGGAAATAAGGACAGTGAAAGAATAAACAAACTATTATAGAACAACAATTAATAAGACTTTTAAATGAAAATTGTGTATTATAAATTAAAGTATGTAAAAAAGAAGGAAATCTGTATTTTTTATCGAATATAATAGTTATCGAGATATAAAGAAAACGTTATCAAAATATTTGTGTGTTAAATATTATTTAAAACAAATAAACAACTAGTATAAATTGAAATATATCAACATTGGAGGACTGACTTATGGCAACAGAACAATTAAGAATTCCAAAGGCAACAGCAAAAAGATTACCATTATATTACCGTTTTTTGCAAAATCTATATCAATCTGGAAAACTCCGTGTTTCATCGGCTGAATTAAGTGAAGCAGTAAAGGTGGATTCAGCAACGATAAGGAGAGATTTTTCTTATTTTGGTGCGTTAGGAAAAAAAGGTTATGGCTATAATGTCCAGTATTTATTAAATTTCTTTCGAAAAACCCTTGATCAAGATGCACTAACAAAAGTAGCATTAATTGGTGTAGGTAATTTAGGAACAGCGTTATTACGATACAATTTTACGAAAAATAATAATACGAAAATTTGCTACGCGTTTGATACAAATGAAAGTAAAATTGGCACACAGATTAGTGATGTTACTGTTTATAGCCTTGATCAACTGGAAGAAATACTTAATAAAGAAGAAATACAAGTAGTTATTTTAACTGTACCTGCACAAGCTGCACAATCAGTAACCGACCGATTAGTTAAAACTAGAGTTAAAGGGATTTTAAACTTTACGCCAGCAAGATTAAATGTCCCATCTTCAATAAATGTTCATCATATTGATTTAGCGGTCGAATTACAATCGTTCGTGTATTTTATAAAAAATTATTCTAACGAATCTGAAGACACAGAAGAAGTTGAGGAAAATGAAAAAACGCGAATTTAAAATACATATATAATTATAATTGGCTGGAAGTTCGTATTATAAATAAAGAACATCGGTTAGGATGGACACTATGGGTAATAAAATGACCATACAAGATCATATTGCTGAGCTTAGAAGGCGTCTAATCGCGACTATTTGCTTTTTCATACTCGCCTTCGTCGGTGGTTTTTTCTTGACTGAACCACTGATTATCTATTTACAACAAACAAATACAGCGACTCGATTAGAACTTAATACGTTCAGATTGACTGATCCATTAAAAGTCTATTTTCAGATTACTTTTCTTATTGCCTGTGTATTTACAGCTCCATTTATCTTGTATCAACTTTGGGCGTTTATTTCACCGGGATTGTATAAGAAAGAACGAAAAATTACATTAACGTACATACCAATTTCTATTCTATTGTTTTTAGGCGGTATTTCGTTTTCTTACTTTATATTGTTTCCATTTTTAGTAGACTTTATGTTTCATCTTAATGCTCAAATGGAATTAAATGCAGTTATCGGAATTAATGAGTATTTTGAGTTTTTGTTTCAAATTACCATTCCTTTTGGTCTTTTATTTCAATTGCCTGTTATCATTTTGTTTTTAACTCGACTTGGCATTATTACACCTTCTTTCTTATCAAAAGTTCGTAAATACGCCTACTTTATATTACTAATTTTAGCTGCACTTATTACGCCGCCAGATATCATGTCTCATATAATGGTTACTATTCCTTTGTTTGTTTTATATGAAATTAGTATTTTGATTTCCAAAATGGCTTATCGCAAAATTGAAAAAGTGGAACAAATAAGATCTGCAAGACATATTCATAAAATTTAGGTTGCCCGTTTTGTTTACTTCATTAAGGTTAATTTCTAGAAGTAAACTGAATAAGAGGACAACCTTTTCTATTAAATATTTTTATTTTTTTCTTATGTTACGTTTGTTCCGTTGTGAGTTCCAATATGAATAGAATATTTTTATACTCGAACCGATGTCCAACGTTGCGAAAAAGACTAATAAATACGCAAAAAATCCCCATCCATATAGGGAAACATGCCGAATAGCGAAAAAGGTAAAAAGAATACCAAATATTAAATAAATAATGGCCTGGGTTAATAAATTCATAACAATCCTCCGCTTTTTTAAATCAATGATAAAACAATTACACTTGTATTCATTAATATATGTGAAAAAATTGGAACGACGATACGCTTGGTTTTATAGTAAAGATAAGAAAATACCAATCCAACTGCTAAGTAAAGTAATATGTGTTCAAATTCTAAATGAGCCAATGAAAATATAAGCGAACTGATAAAAGCTGAAATGTAAACGTTGTACTTATGAATTAATATGGCAAAAACAATCTTTCGAAAAACGATTTCTTCCAATATCGGTCCTATAAATGCAGTGACAAAAAATAATATCGGTGCTTTTTCTATTAGTGATAGAATAGTCTCCGTATTATCAGAACCAGCTTCTATACCGAAGAGCAACTCAATTCGAATGGCTATACTTTGTGCAACAAGTGCAAGAAATACTCCCACAATTGACCAAAGGAACATTTTTATCCAAGAAATGCCTTTGATACGATCGTGCTGCAATTCGTCCCTTAAAGCGTAGAGAGAAATAAGTAGAGTAGTAAAAAAACTAAATGAGTACCAAATTGAAAGGGCTGCTAATTGTAAACTGGATGAATCTTGTTGTTTGAACAATTGAAGAATATTATAGATGAAAATTGTTCCGGGTTGAAGTAAAAGTAACATCATTATATAACTGACTAAAATTATTTTATATGATTGTTTCAACATATTCACCTACACGCAAATTTGTTATTCCTGAATTGATTTGTAGAAGTTTAAATAATACAAAATTTACCGTACACTTATATTATAAAAAAATCAAATAAAAAATAGTATGAAAGTCGATAGAATTTCCTACTAATTCAATAGACTTTAGACTATTTCATCCATATATGGATCATATATGGCCAGATGGGTAAATTTTGATTTACTAAATATTTGGAAAAAAGATCAAAAAAATGTAAAATTATTGACAGTTGATACTTGCAAAAATGGAAATTAATGATTATTATATTAATTGGGTTTAGCACTCAGTGATGTCGAGTGCTAACAAATCATCGATTATTTGTTGAGGAGGTTGTTTATTGTGTTAAAACCACTTGGAGATCGCGTAGTAATTGAACTAGTTGAAGCAGAAGAAAAAACAGCTAGCGGTATTGTATTACCAGATACTGCCAAAGAAAAACCACAAGAAGGCAAAGTTGTAGCTGTTGGAACAGGTCGAGTACTCGACAACGGTGAACGCGTAAGCCTTGAGGTTAGCGTTGGCGATCGTATCATCTTCTCAAAATATGCAGGTACAGAAGTTAAATATGAAGGAACTGAATATTTAATCTTACGTGAAAGTGATATCTTAGCGATTGTAGAATAAGATTTTTCAAATAAATGTTTTTACAATAAATTACAACGATAGGAGGCATTCATAATGGCTAAAGAAATTAAATTTAGTGAAGACGCTCGTCGATTAATGGCTAATGGTGTAGACAAATTAGCAAACGCAGTTAAAGTGACATTAGGACCTAAAGGACGTAACGTTGTTCTTGAAAAGAAATTCGGTTCACCTCTAATTACAAATGATGGTGTAACGATTGCAAAAGAAATTGAATTAGAAGATCCATATGAAAATATGGGGGCAAAACTAGTAGCAGAAGTAGCAAGCAAAACAAATGATGTTGCTGGTGACGGTACAACTACAGCTACTGTTCTTGCTCAAGCAATGATTCGTGAAGGATTGAAAAACGTAACAGCTGGTGCAAATCCAATGGGCATTCGTAAAGGGATTGAACAAGCAGTTGCAACAGCAGTTGAAGAATTAAGAGCAATTTCTAAACCAATTGAAGGAAAAGAATCTATTGCTCAAGTTGCAGCAATTTCTTCTGCTGATGAAGAAGTAGGTCAATTAATTGCTGAAGCAATGGAAAAAGTCGGCAAAGACGGTGTTGTTACGATTGAAGAATCAAAAGGTTTCAAAACGGAATTAGACGTTGTAGAAGGTATGGAATTTGATCGCGGATACTTATCTGCATATATGGTAACTGACCAAGATAAAATGGAAGCAGTTCTTGAAGATCCATACATCTTAATTACGGATAAAAAGATTACAAATATCCAAGAAATTCTTCCATTATTAGAACAAGTTGTACAACAAGGTAAACCATTATTAATCATTGCAGAAGATGTTGAAGGTGAAGCTCTTGCAACATTAGTATTAAACAAACTTCGTGGAACATTCAATGTTGCAGCAGTTAAAGCACCTGGATTTGGTGACCGTCGTAAAGCAATGTTAGAAGATATCGCTATTTTAACAGGTGGTCAAGTAATTACTGAAGACTTAGGTTTAGATCTTAAAACTGCTAGCATTGAACAATTAGGACGTGCTTCAAAAGTAGTTGTAACAAAAGAAAGCACAACAATTGTTGAAGGTGCCGGCGAAACTGAAAAGATCCAAGGCCGTATCAACCAAATTAAAGTTCAATTAGAAGAAACTACTTCTGAATTTGATAAAGAAAAACTACAAGAACGTTTAGCTAAACTTGCTGGCGGTGTTGCAGTCATTAAAGTAGGTGCAGCAACTGAAACTGAATTAAAAGAACGTAAACTTCGTATTGAAGATGCTCTAAACGCTACTCGTGCTGCAGTTGAAGAAGGTATTGTAGCCGGTGGTGGTACAGCATTTATGAACGTATACAACAAAGTAGCTGCTCTTGAAGCAGAAGGTGATGTGAAGACTGGTATCAATATTGTACTTCGTGCATTAGAAGAGCCAGTACGTCAAATCGCTGAAAATGCTGGTCTTGAAGGTTCTGTTGTGGTAGAACGCTTGAAAAATGAAGAAATTGGCGTTGGCTTCAACGCAGCAACAAATAAATGGGTTAACATGGTTGAAAATGGTGTCGTAGACCCTACTAAAGTATCTCGTTCCGCATTACAAAATGCTGCAAGTGTAGCTGCAATGTTCTTAACAACTGAAGCGGTTGTTGCGGACATTCCTGAGCCTGAAAAAGGCGGAGCAGCTCCTGACATGGGCGGAATGGGCGGAATGATGTAATAACACCCATTTAAAAGGTGAAATTATTACGTCGATGCCGTATCCCTACTAGGGTTCATTAGGATAAAACCAAGTCGAGTGATGTAAAGGATAGTCGTTCATCAGTTTAAAAAACTTGATGAACGACTTTTTTTGTTTGAATATGCGAATTTATTACTTATAGTACAATAACCTGTATCTATATTTTTGATCATTTGTCTATTTTGAAGAACTTTATAAGGTTGATATAGGATGAAATAGAAAATCATGATTGACACTGAGAATCATTATCATTATACTGATATTTGAAAATAATTCTCATTTATTAATTGATATTGTATTACGATTTCATTTTCGAAATCTCTCAGTATTAAAATATATTGTTATAGATATTTGATTAAAACGAATCACAAATTATGATAAAAATAAGAATTGTCTTTTCAGCAAAATGAAAACGTAAAACATTTTGTTCTTATCATGGTATTTATTGAGGAGGCTCAAATGGAGTTATTTGATGTTACGATCATTGGTGGTGGCCCCGCAGGTTTGTATAGTGCTTTTTATAGTGGTATGAGAAATATGAAAACGAAAATTATTGAAGTACAACCTATTTTAGGCGGTAAAGTAAATATATATCCCGAAAAGATTTTATGGGATGTTGGCGGACTTCCGCCTATACAAGCACAGCATTTTGTTCAAAATTTAATCAATCAAGCGAAAACCTTTTCACCAACCATTTGTTTAAATACTAAAGTTGAACAAATAACAAAACAAGGTGAAATTTTTGTCATATCAACGGATTCGGGAGAAATCCATTATTCTAAAACGATCATTGTTGCAGTTGGTGGAGGTATATTAAATCCGATTAAGCTTGAAGTTGAAGGTGCGGACAAATATGCTATGTCAAACCTCCATTATACAATTTTAGGTTTAAAGCGTTTTCAAAATAAAAGAGTTCTAGTATCAGGTGGAGGTAATGGAGCGATAGATTGGGCGGTAGAACTTTTACCTGTAGCTAAAGAAGTAACTGTCATCTATCGCGGGGAACAATTAAGTGCTCATGAATCTCAAGTTGAAAAACTAAAGCAACATGATGTTAACATCATGCTTAATGCTGAGATCCAATCCTTATTATCGAATAGGAATCAAACAAGGATTGCACAAGTTGTCATTTCGCAAAATGGTAATTCTCTACTTTTACCAGTTGACGATGTTCTTGTATGTCATGGCTATCAGCGTGAAATGTCACTATCATTTGCTGATGAAATAAAGCCAAATGTTAAGGATGATTACTATTTAGTAAGTCATGGTCAATGTAGAACTTCAGTTCCAGGAGTTTTTGCTGCTGGTGATATTATTTACTATGAAGACAAAGTTAATTTACTGGCAGGAGCTTTTCAAGATGCTGTACTTGCTGTGAATAGCGCTAAATTATATATCGATCCAAAAGCAGAAAAATATGCTATGGTTTCTTCGCATAATGAAAAATTCTTAGAGAAAAATAAAGATTTAGTACAGAAATGTGATCTACAATGTTTAACATAATTCTATACTGGATTTTCTTAAAAAAATATAGTTAAAGATGAGGTAGGTAGGAAGAAAATGAAAAATACAATGTCTATTCTAAGAATAATAGCGTTTGCAATTTTAATAACTTTTGCGCTAGTCGGCTGCTCTAGCCAATCTTCCAATAACGAAAAAGAGGAGAAAGGGTCAGCATCCTCAACGGATTCACAATATCCAATATCAATTAAACATGCTTTTGGTGAAACTGTTATTGAAAGTAAACCGGAACGTGTTGTAACGATTTCATGGGGAAATCAGGATATTCCATTATCCCTTGGTGTCATACCAGTAGGTTTTTCTGCTGCAAATTACGGAGTTCAAGATGATAGTGGGATGTTGCCATGGACAGCAGAGAAATTGGAAGAACTAGGTGAAGAAAATCCAAATATATTTCAAGATACCGATGGTTTAGATTATGAGGCCATTTCAGATGCGAATCCAGATGTCATTCTTGCTGCTTACTCAGGGATTACCCAAGAAGAATACGAGCTATTAAGTGAAATTGCACCAGTTGTTGCTTACCAAACAAGTCCTTGGGTGACTTCATGGCGTGAACAAGTATTATATAATTCCATGGGCATGGGGATGAAAAAAGAAGGAGAAAAACTCATTGCTGACACAGAAAAATTAATTGCAGAAAAAGTTGAAGAGCATCCAGAATTTATGGGGAAAAAGGCAGCATTCGTAAGTATAAGCCCTGCTGATTTATCTAAGTTTTATATCTACTCACCAGATGATCCGCGTGGTGAATTTCTTACTGAGTTAGGGATGGAATATCCTGAAAATATTTCTAATCAAATAGATGAAGGTAGTTTTTATTTAGAAGTTAGTGCTGAAAATGCAGATATACTGAATGATGCTGAAATATTGGTTTCTTATGGTGATGAGAATACGCTTAAGGCTCTCCAGGATGATCCAATTCTTGGAAAAATACCAGCGATTGAAAGAGGCTCTGTCGTTATAATTGGAGACAATACGCCACTTGCTGCAGCAGGAACACCAACTCCGCTTTCAATTGAATATACAATAGACGAGTATGTTACTTTACTCTCAGAAGCGGTAAGTAAGTTGGAAGAAAATGAAAAATAAACCTTTACTTACTAATAAGCGCTTCCATCTGCCGAAAAATTTTAGTAAAGTATTGATTCTTTCAATCATTTTATTTGTTATAAGTATATTGGCGTCGCTCTCGTTCGGGGCTCGAATTATTGGATGGAATGAACTTTTGGATGGTTTATTCAATAGTGATATACAAACCCATGAAGCAAATGTCGTTCGGCAAAGAATGGCAAGAACTGTTTTTAGTGTTATGTGTGGTGCTGCACTTGGTGTTTCAGGTGCTCTAATGCAATCTGTAACTCGCAATCCGATTGCTGATCCAAGCATTTTAGGAGTAAACACTGGAGCGGCCTTATTCGTTGTTTGTGGGATTACTTTCCTAAATATTAGTACCGCTAGCCAGTACATTTGGCTCGCATTATTAGGAGCGATTATTACTGCAATTTTTGTATTTGGAATCGGTTCAATAGGGAGTGGTGGAGCTACTCCCCTTAAGCTCGTATTAGCTGGTGCTGCTACGAGTTCTGCTTTATCTTCTCTTGTCATGGCTATTATGATTCCTCGTTCAAATGTAATGGATCAATTTAGATTTTGGCAGGTTGGAAGTGTAGGGGCCGGAAATTGGGAAGTGATCTCTATATTTATTCCATTTCTAATTGTAGGATTTCTAATTGCCATATTGACGGCTCCAGCACTGAATGCATTAGCATTAGGAGATGAAGCCGCTGCTGGTTTAGGCGTAAGAGTTGGGACAATTAGACTGATTGCTGCGTTTGGTGGTGTTTTGTTGTGTGGAGCAACAACAGCGCTTGCTGGTCCTATTGGTTTTATCGGGTTACTTGCTGCCCATATAATACGACTTTTAATTGGACCTGATTTGCGATTTGTAATACCAATGTCTGCTCTTTCTGGAGCAATCATATTAACGATATCAGATATATGTGGTAGGCTCCTTGGCACACCTGGTGAACTTGAAGTAGGTGTAGTAACAGCATTTATCGGTGCACCTATATTAATCTTAATAACTATGAAAGCGAAAGTGCGTGCGTTATAATGAATGAATCAGTAAATTTAATCAGGGTAGGTAGAATAAAAAGACAGCGTCGATATATTATTGTGACATCCATCCTTGCCATCATTGCATTTGTGCTTTGTTGTGCTATGCTTATGCTTGGAAACACGATTTACCCTGTTGATGACGTGTTGCGAGTCCTTTTGGGTGAGGAAGTAAAAGGCGCATCGTTTGCGATTGGTACCATTCGTCTTCCAAGAATGCTTGCAGGTGTCTTTGCAGGTTTTGCGTTTGGAGTCGGTGGTTATGTATTCCAAACTATGTTGAGAAATCCGTTAGCTAATCCAAATGTAATTGGTATAACGGCTGGTTCAAGTGCAGCTGCTGTATTTAGTATTATTGTTCTTCATGCCAGCTATGCTGTTGTCTCTATTGCTTCAGTCATTGGTGGACTTGCTACAGTGATCGTTATTTTTCTTTTATCAAGAGGAACTTCCTTTTCTATAGGCAGATTAATATTAATAGGGATCGGAATTCAAGCTATGCTGAATGCGGTCATTTCTTATTTATTACTCATTGGACAGCAACATGATATTCCAACTGCCATGCGATGGTTAAGTGGAAGTCTTAATGGCTCTAAAATGGAAACACTTTATCCTCTAATCGTTGTGGTTCTTATTTTTGCACCTATCATCATTGCCTCTGGGAAACGCTTGGAATTATTAGATCTTGGTGAGCAAACAGCCACCTCATTAGGAGTTCATACAGATAAGACTAGAATTGTACTACTTATGAGTTCTGTTATCATTCTTGCTTTAGCAACAGCTACAACTGGACCTATCGCTTTTGTTGCATTTTTATCTGGTCCAATTGCAAATCGACTTGTTGGGATTGGTTTTTCAAACATTATCCCATCAGGTCTAGTTGGTATCATTTTAGTTTTAGCATCGGATCTCGTTGGTCAATTTGCATTTGTTGCTAGATATCCAGTTGGAGTTATTACAGGTATTCTGGGTGCACCATACTTAATATATTTGTTATACCGAATGAACCGAAAGGGGAATTTATAATGAAAGTGGCACACACATTTCAAGCTGAGGGAATTACTGCTGGTTATGAGAATAGAACAATACTACATGATGTGAGTATAAATATCCCTAGTAATAAAATAAGTGTATTAATCGGAGCCAACGGTTGTGGAAAGTCTACCTTACTTAAAACGATGGGGAGATTAATTAAACCTTTTTCTGGCCAAATTACATTAGATGGAAAACCGATTGATAAAATACCCCCGAAACAATTTGCTCAAGTGTTAGGGTTTTTGCCACAATCCCCTATTGTCCCTGAGGGAATTACGGTAACAGACTTAGTAGGTCGAGGAAGATACCCGCACCAAAAGTTTTTAAAAGGATGGACTAAAAAAGATTATGAAGCTGTTGCTGAGGCAATGGAAATAATGAATATTACGGAATATGCCGATCGACATATCGATGAACTTTCGGGTGGTCAAAGGCAACGTGTATGGATTGCAATGGCACTGGCTCAACAAACAGACATTCTGTTTCTTGATGAGCCGACAACATATCTGGACATTACTTATCAAGTTGAAATCTTAGATTTGTTAACTGATTTAAATAGGAAGTATGGCACTACGATTGTCATGGTTCTGCATGATATTAACTTATCTGCACGTTATGCAGACCATATATTTGCCCTTCATAACGGACAAATTATGGCAGAAGGCGAGCCTTCAAAGGTAATTTCAAGTAACTTAATTAAAGACATCTTTGGTCTTCACTGCACTGTCATAAGGGATCCTGTTTCAGATTCTCCTTTTGTTGTACCAATCGGACGACATCATAATCATGTTAGAATGTACTCATAAATAAAATAAAAAGTGGAAAAATAGCTTTAATATTAATCTACTGTCATATACACCTTCCGTAGATGAATGAAACAATCTCATCTTACGGGAGGTTAAATTATTTAATCTACAAAGAGAAATTCATATAATCGACAAATTAACATTGTCAAAAGAGCTTTTTATGTGATACCTTGTTTTTTAGAAGCAGATTATAAACTTAATCTTGCTATACATACTAGCATATTTAGGAGGAATCATCATGGCGTTAGTTTCGATGAAAGAGATGTTAAACAAAGCATATGAAGAACGTTATGCTGTAGGCCAATTTAACATCAACAACTTAGAGTGGACACAAGCGATTCTTGCAGCTGCAGAGGAAGAAAAATCACCAGTTATT